>NZ_JAKTHZ010000011.1:0-86198 GCF_027854645.1 Acinetobacter sp. AOR41_HL
TGGTGCGCTTGAAGTTGTATCTGATTTAGTGGGCGGCAATATCCAAGGTGCAACTGATCATGCGACTGGTATTGTCAACACTCTCGTTTCAAATGCCACAACTGCGGCTGGCATTTTAACCGACATTCTTGGTGGTGCGACTGGTGCTATTGGCGGTGTTACTGGTGGTGTAGGCGGTGATAGTCCACTTGGCACTGTAACTGACATTATTGGTGGTTTAACTGGTGGTACTACTGGAAGTAACCCACTTGGCACAGTTACCGATATTATTGGTGGTGTGACTGGGGGTACAGCTGGCAGCAACCCTATCGGTGTCGTAACAGATATCGTAGGTAGCTTAACTGGTGGCGTAACTGGTACAGGTGGCACAGATGTTATTTCTAACTTATTAGGTGGAGTAACTGGTAACTTAGGCGGAGTATCTTCTACAGTATCTAACGTAACAGACACGGTTCATACTTTAGTACCTCAGTCACTACTTACTGACCACTTCTTAAATATCTCTGTACATACTGTTTAATAATCTTCAAGAAAGCCACTGATAAAGTGGCTTTCTTTTTTAAATATATTTTTAAATATTAATTAATAATTAATTCATCTCTTGCCATCTATAATATTTCTTATGTGCTAGCTCTAACATTGCATAATCATTAGGAGTATCTCCATAAGCATAAATTGTAGAATATTGGGTTAGGTCATATTTATTTTTTATTCTATTTACTTTTTCTAAATAACCACAATCACCATTAATAAAATTACCCGTTAAAATACCATTATCTATTTCAAGTTGATTACAGATAACGTCCAAATCTAAAGACTGACACCAACTTTCTAAATAAACACCCAATGAAGCGGATACCACAACAACCTGATCTCCTTGCTGTTTATGCCAGTGAATACGTTCTAAAGCATTTTCACGAATACAGGTAGGAATTACCGTTTTAGCAAACTCTTGTCCCATATATTTTAGAGAGTTTGCATCATAGCCTATATATCCCACCTGACAGAGCTTAATTCGTATGGTTTTATCCGTTACCCATCCGAACTTATATCCTGCAATATAAGGCGCAAGCCGAAGACCACCTAATATTTGAGTTTTTCTACTCAAAGAGAATTTAAGAAATAAACTAAAAGTATCGTTATGAGTGATCGTGCCATCAAAGTCAAATAAAGCCAGATTCATTTATCATTATCTCTAATATAATTAAAAGTTATAAATTTAGATTTTTAAAATTTTACTAAATAACAGGCACAAAAAAACCGCTATAAAAGCGGTTAATTCTTCAAGTTGGTGCGCTCAGAGAGATTCGAACTCCCGACCCCTTAGTTCGTAGCCAAGTGCTCTATCCAGCTGAGCTATGAGCGCGTAACTTGTGTGCTTTTCAGCGATTCGTTCTGTTTTACTTGGTGCGCTCAGAGAGATTCGAACTCCCGACCCCTTAGTTCGTAGCCAAGTGCTCTATCCAGCTGAGCTATGAGCGCATTAAGTAAATGGCGGTGAGAGAGGGATTCGAACCCTCGATACCAGTAATAGGTATGCTTCCTTAGCAGGGAAGTGATTTCAGCCACTCATCCACCTCACCGGAACGAGCCGCCATAATACAAACTAAAACCTTATTGTTCAAGTCATCATACTGAAATTTTCTTATTTTTTCGTTCAATGAATTATTTTTTAAGCAATTTCCTTATTATTTTCGTCTTTTTCGATCAAACGCTTGTTAAGATAGATATTATTTCTTCATTAAAATACAGTAGCGCATAACACATTATTGCAAACCTAAACGTGCAGTTCTGGTCTGCATGACTTATGCTAAACTTATCTGCCAAGCGTGAAACCAAAAGACATGACAAAAAACTGGGCTGATCCCGAAGCGAAAGCTGAAGCTGAACGTTATGACAATCCTATTCCAAGCCGTACTCTAATATTAGATACGTTGGAACAATTGCAAACGCCGCAATCTCATGCAGAACTTGTTGACCATTTTCATATTCAAGACCAAAAAAGTATCGAAGCTTTAAGCCATCGCTTAAGTGCAATGGTTCGTGATGGCCAAATCATGAAAGAAGGGTTCAAGTTTCAGTTAGTGGCAGACCAACCAACCTATGAAGCCACTGTCTATATTAATAGTAAAGGTTTAGGCACTGCACATATTGATGGCCAAGATGATCTTTTGCTTCCTGAGCGCGAGTTACGTTTAGTCTTTAACGGCGATCGCGTCCGAGTTCGGCAGACCTCAGTAGACCGAAAAGGTAAACCGTGGGGTTTCATTACCGAGGTTCTCCAACACCGTGTAAAACAGTTAATTGGTAAATTGTCGATACACGAGGGTGAATACTTTATTCAACCCAATAATCCAAATCAGCATCAACCTATCCCATTAGAAAAAGAATTAGTTGCACATGCCAAAGCAAATGTTGGCGATATGCTTCGTGTTGCTATCGATACCTATCCAACCCGCGAAGAGTTTGCTACGGCGCATATTATTCAATCTATGGCCGATAAAGCGGATACAGAAATTATTATCCCACAAACCATTCTTGAGTTTGGCTTGCCTTATGAATTCCCAGATGAAGTTATAAAAGAAGCAGAAAGTTTTAAGGAACCTTCTGCACAAGACCGTGAAGGTCGAGTTGATTTAAGAGATTTAGCACTCGTCACAATCGATGGTGAAGATGCTCGAGATTTCGATGATGCTGTGTATGCAGAAAAACGTCCTGGTGGCGGTTATCGCGTTGTTGTAGCAATTGCTGATGTAAGCCACTATGTACGCCTAGGCTCAGCACTAAATGAAGAAGCAGAAGAACGTGGTACTTCAGTTTACTTCCCTCATTTTGTTTTACCAATGCTACCAGAAGCATTATCAAATGGATTGTGCTCACTTAACCCACACGTAGATCGTTTATGTATGGTCTGTGACTTGAAGCTCTCACGTACGGGCCGCGTAACTGGTTATGAGTTTTATCCATCAGTAATGCATTCAAAAGCACGTTTGACCTATACACAGGTAGCGCAATACTTTGACGGTGCAACTGACGCAATTCCAAAAGATCGTGATATTCACAAATCGTTAAATACGCTTTTCCAGCTTTATCAGATTTTGAAAAATTTACGTGCTGATCGTCATGCAATGGAGTTTGAAACCATTGAAACGTACATGACTTTTGATGAGCTGGGCGGAATTAAAGAAATTTTGCCACGTACACGTAATGAAGCACATAAGCTGATTGAAGAATGTATGTTGCTTGCTAACGTTGCTGCGGCTGAATATGCATTAGAACATGATATTCCAATGTTATATCGCGTACACGAAGCGCCTGAGTTCTCACGTATTCAGAAAGTAAAAGACTTTGTAAAACTTCTTGGCTTACCGTTCCCCGACCAACCAACTCAAGCAGATTATCAAAAAGTTATTGAGGCAACTAAAGACCGCATTGATGCGCCAAGCATTCATGCAGTGTTATTACGCTCAATGATGCAAGCTTACTATGGTGCAAAAAATGCCGGTCACTATGGTTTAGCTTATGAAGCTTATACACACTTCACTTCACCAATTCGCCGCTACCCAGATTTATTGTTACATCGTGCCATTAAAGCGCATCTTAAACAAAAGCCTTATCCGCTTTCTGGTGCGGCTTTAGATGATGCTGGTGAACATTTCTCTCAAACCGAGCGTCGTGCTGATGAAGCATCTCGTAGTGTAACGACTTGGTTAAAGTGCCACTATATGCAACAGCACTTAGGTGATGAGTTCATTGGTATTGTAAGTGCTGTCACTGAATTTGGTCTATTCGTTACTCTTAAAGATCTCTATGTTGATGGCATGATTCATATTAGCCAACTCGGCGATGATTTCTTTATTTATGATCAAGCGAGTCAAAACCTTATTGGACAAAATCGTGGTCAGGTTTTCGGTTTAGGCGATGAAGTTAAAATTCAGGTTGCTGGTGTAAATCTAGAAGAACGTAAGATCGATTTCCAACTTATTCAGCAAGTGACACATGCTGGACGAGTAGTTCGCAGTCGTGCCCCACGCACAACCAGAACAGCGGCACAAGCAACTGAAGAAGTTTTTGGCAAACCATCTACTCCTTCGAATGATGGTGAAAAACCTGTCCGTAAAAAGAAGGAAAAAGGTAAACCTAGTTCATATAGTAAAAAGTCTGGCAAAAAAACCTCTACGAAAGCAGAAGCCAAGCCAGAAAAAGTAAAGAAAAAAGCGAAACCCAAAAAGAAAAAGTCGAATGCCAAGTCTAAGGCTGACTAATTCATAAGTGTTTCTATTCCCTTTTATTAAGCTCCCAAGCATGGGGGCTTAATACTTTTAAAACGTTTATTTTCAAATTAAGCTTGATTTCCTGCCTAACAATACCTACATCTAATACTATGTTTAAAAAATAATGTGGCTATTAGCAATGACTTTACAGCAAGCGACTCTACCTACTCCCCGCTTTGACCAAATTACTTTAGATAATTTAAAACAAGATATTCAACAAGCGATTCAAGCGGGACAAGAGTTCTTAAATACCCTTACGGCTGCACCATCCGAGACAAATCAGCAACTTGCCGTGCTTGAACAAATTGATGCACTTGAAAATAACCTCAGTGAATCATGGGGAGTGTTGTCACATTTAAATGCTGTGATGAGTAATGCTGAAACTAGAGAGGTCTACCAGTCGCTCTTACCTGCTTTAAGTGAATATTACACTCAGCTTGGCCAACATACGGCGCTGTACCAGACTTATCAACACATTCATGATGGTCAGAGTTATTCAACGTTAAGCCCCGCAAAACAAAGTGCGATCCGCCTTGCATTACGTGACTTTAAACTTTCTGGCGTTGCTTTAGAAGGTGAAGAGAAAAAACGCTACGCAGAAATTTCTGCACGTCTTTCACAGCTTTCTTCGGACTTCTCAAACCATGTACTTGATGCGACACAGGCTTATTTTAAACCACTGACAGAAGATCAATTAAAAGGTCTTCCAGAAAGTAATGTTGAGTTATTAAAACAGTACGGCAAACAGCGTGAGCTTGATCAAGCAGTAGCAACTTTAGATTTCCCAGCTTATTTTGCCATTATGACCTATGCCGATGACCGTACTTTGCGAGAAGAGCTTTATAAAGCTTATGTCACTCGTGCATCAGATCAATCTGAACAAACAGAATTTGATAACAGCAAGATTATGGAAGAAATCTTGAGCCTTCGCCAAGAGATGGCAAAACTACTTGGTTTCAATAACTACGCTGAATATTCTCTTGCTAGTAAAATGGCTCCAGATGTTAAAACTGTTCATGACTTTTTAGCCGACTTAGCTGAGCATGCACGTACCCCTGCTCTCCAAGAAGTTGCTGAGCTACAAGCCATTGCCAAACAAGATGGGATTGATGAACTCAAACCTTGGGATACCACTTACTATTCTGAAAAGCTTAAACAACAACAGTTTAATTTGTCACAAGAAGCATTAAAGCCTTATTTCCCTGCTCCGAAAGTCATTCAGGGTTTATTCCAGATTGTGCAGCGCCTATACGGTATTAATATTGTTGAACGTGAAGCTCCAGTTTGGCATCCAGATGCACGTTATTTTGAGTTAGAAGACCAAGGCCAAGTGATTGGTGGGTTCTACTTTGATTTATATGCACGTACAGGTAAACGCGGCGGTGCATGGATGAGTGGCTTCCGCTCACGTATGCAAACTGTTCATGGTTTACAAAAACCAATTTGCTATATGGTGTGTAACTTCACACCACCTGTAGGTAACCAGCCTGCCTTATTAACTCATGATGAAGTCATCACCTTATTCCACGAATTTGGCCATGGCTTACACCATATGCTCACTGAAGTAGATAATATTTCGGTTGCAGGTACTCACGGCGTTGCTTGGGATGCAGTCGAGTTACCAAGTCAGTTTATGGAGTTTTGGTCATGGGATAAAGAAAGTCTGGATGTTTTAAGTGAGCATATTGAGAGCAAGCAGACCTTACCTCAAGAGTTACTTGATGCTTTATTAAATGCACGTTTCTTCCAGTCTGGTATGCAAACTTTACGTCAGCTTGAATTTGCATTGTTTGATTTAACCATTCATACCAAAACACCAGCATTAAATAGTGAGCAAATTCAACAGACTTTAGATGATATTCGCAAACAATATGCAGTGGTACCAACTGTTGAATACAATCGTTTCCAACATAGCTTTAGTCATATTTTTGCAGGCGGCTACGCAGCGGGTTACTACTCTTACAAATGGGCGGAAGTTTTAGCAAGTGACGCATTTGACCGTTTCGAAAATGAAGGTATTTTCAATACTCAAACAGGTAAAGAATTCCGCCAAGCAATTTTAGCTGTAGGTGGAAAAGACACTGCTCTTGAAGCATTTGTGAATTTCCGCGGTCGTGAGCCAAAAATTGATGCATTGTTACGTCATCAAGGTTGGACGAATGACAATAAAACCGCTTAAACTATGGGCCTAAATTGATCGTGTGGTTAGGGTGATAAAGATGAAAAAACGTTTCATTGCTGGAGCTAAATGTCCAAAATGTGAAGCCATAGATCGGATTGTCATGCTAACCACCGCTGAAGACGAATGGATTGAATGTATCGAATGCGGATATAGCGAAAATCGACCGACTCATGTTGATGAGCCCGAAACGCCTGCTATACCTGATGAAGTTGGAGTAATACAGTTCAAGCCTCGTCGTTCTGACTAAAGGTCTTAGACATGCCACTACAAAGAAAACAAAACTCAAAATTATTGTGGATTTTAATTGGGGGCTTAAGCATTCTCGTAGTGCTTTTTTTCGCAGCACAATGGTTTTTCAAAAAAACTGAATCGTCAGCGCCAATGGTTGATCCTCAACCAGCCTCGACACCTGTACCTCAAAAAACGACACAACCATCTGCAAGTTCGGAGCCTGTAGCTCAAACACACACTGCTAATTCGCAGCAACTTGTAAATGAAGATGTGCTCAAACAGCCTGTCCCTGCGCAAGAGTCTTTAGCAAAAGAAGAAGTTTCTAAACTTAATGACATTCATCAGCAGCTGCAAGATCAGGAAGCAACACTAAAAGCCCAGCATGCCGATGCAGACCAACTCATTAAGTTAAAAGAAGAGCAAGTAAAACTCCTTGAAGCTCAGGTTAAACAGCAATAGTATTTATTTAAATCTCATTATGATGCAAAAAGCTAGTTCACTCTGAACTAGCTTTTTATTTATTAAGAATTTTTATATCAAAATAACTACCACATAAAAAAACACCCTCCTTAAAGAGAGTGTTTTTATTGAGCTTACATATTTAGATTATTGGTACCAACCAAATAGTTTGAGTACTAATGGAGCATAAGTAACTAATACCAATGATGAGAACAAAACAATAATTGGTAATAACCAACGTTCATAACGGTAATAGAAACTTGTGTACTTCTCTTTCGCTTCTGCATCGGCAGCATTTACCTCATCATCACCAACCGATAACCGCGTCAATAGATGGTTCAAGGCAACTGGTGGGGTTACATAACCAAACTCGAATGCAACCAATACAATCATCCAGAAGTGAATTGGATGAATACCATTTTCGTAGGCTACAGGTGCAATCGTTGCTGCTACTAAAATTACCGCACCAAATGGATCGGTACACATACCAATAATGGCAAGTAGTAATGCAATAAATGCGAGCGAAATATAAATATTACCCAAATGAGTCGGCAACATTTCAACAATTTCGGTACGCTCGATTAAACCACCCACACTTGCTGACAATGCCATCAAAATAATAAGCGCACCAATATGTCCAACTGTTTCTGATGTTGCAAAACGTAATGCTCCACCAAAACCTAGACGGAACTGTGAACTATGCGGATCGTGTGACTGTAAAAATGGAGATTTTTTCTCATGTTCACGAACAATTGCTTCATGAATATTTAACGCTGGTGCCTCTTTAGGCATAACCATTTTATCGTACAAGATCATTGCAATCAGCACGAGTGGCAGAATTACTGGTGCAGTAAATTCGTTCATTCCGGTATCTAATGCATATTTATAAAATGCAAGAACAACTACTGTAATTAAGATATATGGAATAACGGGTACGAAAGCTCGTGCCATGCCTGGAAGTGCTACTTTCGGCGAGTTCACGCGGAACTTCTCTTCTGCCAAGAAAAGAGATACACCTAAGAAAATAAATGCAGTTAACCAGAAGACATAAATACCATGACCAAATAACTCATCAGATGTAACATGACGGCTGTCCAACATGGCAATTAAAACCACCAAAAGACAAGGACGCACCACTACACCTAGTGAACCAGACATTGCAGATACAGCGAGTGCATATTGGCGGCGAGCACCAGCATTCCAAACTTCTTTATAAATAATCGCACCGGCTGCGATTACGAAAATTCCAGAAGCACCCGTATAAGCAGTCGGCACAGCAGCAGCGATTAAAATTAACCAAGTTAAAGTTTCTGGGGCCAAGTTCCATGGACGAAGTACGTTTAGGAATAAATCCATAACACGTGTTTGTGTGAGTAACATACCCGCCCAAATAAATAAGGCAAGGTTTAAGAAAATGCCCGAGAATTCTACCAACTGACCTAGGTAAATCCCTTGGCCCATTGGATAATCCATAAAGAACGTAAAAGCTACACCTGTAATCACAGCCATATACGCATACAAAGGTACACATAATAAAGCTAGGCCAATATTGCCACCCTCACGTTTTGGCGCAGGGGAAACAAATAGCTGATAAAGGCTAATTAAGGTCAGAATGACAAACAAGATCATCCATAACCAATAAATAATGATTGTTTCATGAGTTGGAGAAACCCCTGAATTAATCACAGAACGGTACTGGCTAATTACTGACGAACTGAGCAATGCATTACCAAGCAACATAAAGAAGGCATACACTTTGTAGTCCAGCTTTGTTGCAGGGTTACGTAAACCAATATGGTGAAACTTTAACGATGCAGTAATCGCTGAAATCAAAACCATAAAGACCAGCAAAATTGCGCGATTTTCTGTACCAAATTTAAATATACCAAAGAAACCCGTTTCAATCGTACGGTATGTACGTACCCCTGGATGTGCTTCAATATATTTAATGGTTTTATCGTAAGCCAAATATTTATCTTCACATTGCTGCTGTGCTGCTAGTAAGGATGCACGGACATCACTTTCTGAAGCTGCACCAAAGAAGCTTGCGAAATCATCAGATGCATTCGCTTTCATTTGCTCTTTTACTTGAGCATCAATATTTGGGTGTCGATCACAAGATGGCTTTTCAGGCTCAGCACGCAAAAACGAATATTGCATGCCTGAAGCAGGGTCACCATAAAGGCGTTCCCCGATACGTAATAATTGTCCGTGGATCATTTCCCCGGTACCAATTATGAGCGTCATTAATAACAAAATGAGGATCACGAATGTTGAGATCCATTCGTTCCATACATAACCCAGCAGACCTAATCCAGATCTTTTTTCTTGATATTCTTGCATAAATATTCCAATTTTGTTCTCTCAAATCCCTCATAACAAAGGCTTTGAGTCATGCAATTTCCTTGGTCAGGGGTATCGTCCATTCCCCTTCTACCAATCCCTTTATTCAACGATCAAATTTGCATCAAACTTTATCAATAAAGAATGACTAAAATCTCTTTTTTAACAGTTTGTATTGTCAATCTTTCTATTTGAATCTTTGTATTAGCCAATAGCATCCTCCAAAGATTGCACCGCCTATCGCCCCATACAAATGAGCTTCGGTTAAAACAGGACTTCCTATCAGCTGTGCTGTGCCTGTTTGACCAAATGTATTTTCCCAAATTAGCTTGGCGATAATTAAACCTAAAACCAGTAATGCAAAATTCCGTTCTTTACGGTATTGCAAATAAACTAAAGCAACAGCCGTATACAGCCCATGGAGCACTCCAGATAGACCGGCATATGCATCGATATAAGGCAAATAAAAATAGAAAACCAAACTAATAAAAGGCGGCAGAAGAAAAAGAAGACTTAAAATATGCCACACTTTGGTATGTGGAAATATGAAGGGCAAACATGCAAATGCCATCATATTTAATAAAAAATGAATCCAGCCGACATGTACCCAATGTGCTGTCCACAAACGCCAAAATTCACCAAGTAAGCTTTCGCGCCAATAAATAAAATAGTCTGGAAATACCTGTAGACATGCAGAAACAGAAATGCACCCTGCGACCAAAAGCACTTTTTTATTGAGTACATGATCTTTCATAGCACACTCCTTTTAAAACTGAACTCCTTACGATTAATACGAAAATCAGTAGTAACGCAAGGAGTGAGTTTCTTCAGATCTTTTTACTGTGCAGGTGCAGTTGTTGAGTCAGCTGGAACTTCTGATGCAGCCCCACCATCAAATAACTCATCCAGTTCTGCTGAACCTTCGTTTTTCTCATCCCAGAAATGAGACATACCACCATCGCCTGTACGAACACCGGTATGCTCAGTCCAGTAACGGTCAGAAATGCCACGAACGATTAAACCAGCCATACTATCGATTAACTTAAAGTTCGGATTAACTGGTTTATCATCTGCTTGAGATGCTGCATATGTTTTTAATGCATCACGGATTTTTGCATCGTCACCACTCGCCTGAGCAGCTACAGCATAGAGTGCGTGAGACAAACGAACACCTTTTTGTTCACCAATTTGGACTGACTGTTTTAAAGTCTCATACGGATCAGGCTTACCTTCGTTAGCCCCTGGTAATAAAGTCCAGATCACCGCACGTGTTGCATTTGGTGCACCCCAGAACTTTTGGTTATCAAGGCAGACCATACCACGCTCTACAATAGCAGCGATATCTTTCGGAACATTGACAGAACCACCTGAGTTAATATCATTCGTCACCGCTTGAAGACCGCTGATCATCCCCAGTAGATATACAGTCTGATCAGTATCACTACGCATAGTTGGACATGAGTCACCTAAATGGTACTTATATTTAGATTCCCAACGATCAGCGAATAATTTATAGCCGGTATATTGGCGTTCAGCAGCAATAGCAGCCCAACGCTTCTGCGCAATACGTGCATCTTGAGCTTCTGTAACCTGTCCTGCTTTTGAAGCACGCAAGTAACGTAACTCCTGTTCTAATGCTTGGTTTTCCGCGCATACACCTGAGGCAGCATACATTAAGACAGCGACACGAGTAGGATCTGCACCCATACCCTTAGTCGACATGATTGCAGGAGTTAAGGCACTACCAGTATTACAAACCATTTCAGCATCTTGCATTGCTAAAATAGGTGGAACAACATGCTTTTCCGTAAAACCTAAAGCAACATTTGCTCCACTTTTCACGACGTATGAACAACCTGATAAAACTGAAGCTGCAAGAAAACTCATCGCCAAACCTTGGCTTATTTTTTGGACTTTAGACATCTTCCTGTCCTCGATGTAATTTGTTTTTTCCTTTTCAGATGTACATTAGCAGATGCATATCTTGAATAAAAGAGTAATTACTCTAATTGTAGCGCTTATACTTTGACACACTTCACAGCAGATAAAATTGACAGTTTTTCAGGGAAACAAAAATTTTAGGCAAAAAAAAGTAGCATTGCGACGGTTCAGCACATGCTACTTATTAACTGGGATAAGCTTTTAACGGCTTATATTATTGTTGTTCTATATAATCCTTGAGTAAAGTTCCTGCTCTTCCTACTACTACAGCCATAACAACTGCAATTAACAGAAACATCCACATTGAAATCTCCATGAGAGACCTCCTTACTACATTCGCACCCAGTAAAACTGGACACTTGATGAAATTAATCGATTAACCAATTAAACTATTGACTGACCGACGACCTTTGCATCCTCTGTCTCTTAACTTTGCTATAATTAGCTTTATTAAGATGTTCCCTGAGTAAAGTTCCTGCTCTTCCTATCACCACTGCCAGAATGATGGCAATGACCAAGAACGACCATGTTGGCATCTCCATTTGAGACCTCCGACACACTTTACGTTGGTGTTTGTACTTTAACCGATAGAATAATAACCATATTGAGAAATTGTCCGACAATTAAATTTCTTGCTCTTTTTTCTGTATTTTAACTAGACAATTTAAATTTCCTGAAAAGAAATAAATATTAATTATTTGATTTTTAATGCTTTTAAATAAATATACAAATGTAGAATTGTCTAACAATTAATAAAATTTTTCTAAGGTTTTAAGTTGTTTCCACTGAGATAGAGGCATTTGATCAAACCAAATAACAGAAGTTAATGTCTTATGCCCTTCAAAATAGACCACTATGAAAATCTGATAATCAATTATTTTTAAAATCTCTACCCGAGAAATTGTTTGTTCTGAATGAAAGCTAAGTGACCATAATTTTTGATCTAAATGAGCAATTTGAGCGAGCTGTGGCCGCTTTAAAAAGAAAATAAAACTTATGAATAGTAAACTGACCGTAACCAACCACCATAATATTGGTAGGAGTTGATAAAATAGAACTACCAAATTTAAGCCAATAAAAAACTGAAATATAATCGCAAAACGGCTATATTTCAGTTTGAAATTCAAATGGCTGTCCAAAACTAATCAGCCATGAACATAGTGCTTTAATTTATGAATAAAATCACGTAATTCTGTACGCGGCGGTTCAGATACTTCCATAAACCAGTCAAGTAAATCAGGATCTTCCTGCTCTACCAATTCAGCAAATAATGCTTTTTCTGCTGGATCTGCCTTTAAATAATAATTTTTCACATACGGGTCAAAATAGACATCAATTTCCTTTAAACCGCGGCGTGCGCGATAAACTACTTTACGTTCTTCCAAGGTCATTTCTTCAGACATTTATTTCCCCATCTGCGTTGATAGTGCGCCTAGTTTACCTGATCACATAAGAAAGTTCGCTAAAAATCTCAAATTGACCAAACTTATCACTTCATAGCTATAAATGAGCATTCATCACATTGTTAGACCTAGTAAGCTTCCCGTATGTTTAGACTTATAACATCAAGCCCAAACCAAGGAAGAAATACAATGCAATCTGGTGCTATTCGTCCCATTCCAAATATGTTACCTCGCCGTCTATTAAATGAAGAACATGAAGCTTTCCGAGAAACTGTACGCAAGTTTTATGAAAAAGAAGTTGTACCAAATACTGAAAAATATGAAAAACAACAACATGTTGACCGAGATCTTTGGAATAAAGCGGGTGCCTTAGGCTTACTGTGCACAACCATGCCTGAACAATACGGTGGCTCAGGTGTTGACCGCCTATACAGTATGATTCTTATTGAAGAACAAGCCTATGCAATGGACTCAAGTACAGGTTTTTCACTGCATTCCGATATTGTCGCGAACTATATCAATAACTTTGGAAACGAAGAACAAAAGCAAAAATGGCTCCCTAAAATGGCGACTGGCGAAACAGTAACCGCGATTGCCATGACCGAGCCAGGAACAGGATCCGATTTACAGGCTGTGAGAACGACTGCTGTTCTTGATGGCGATGAATATGTCATTAATGGTTCAAAAATATTTATTACCAATGGTTATTTGTGCGATATGGCTATCGTTGTTTGTAAAACAGGCAACAGTGATAAAGGCTCTGCCAATTTATCACTTATTATTGTGGCAGCTGATCGTGCAGGTTTTACTAAAGGTAAGCCACTCAACAAAATTGGCATGAAAGGCCAAGATACATGTGAACTTTTCTTCGACAACGTCCGTGTTCCTAAAGAAAATCTTTTAGGCATGGAAGGTATGGGCTTTATTATGCTCATGAAAGAATTAGCATGGGAGCGTATGTTGGTGGCAATTATCTGCCAAGCTGGTGCAGAAGCAGCGTTTGCTCATACTGTTCAATATACAAAAGATCGTAAAGCATTTGGCAAGCCAATTAGTGCTTTCCAGAATACACGTTTCAAACTCGCAGAATTACGTACAGAAATTGATTTCTGCCGTACCTATTTAGATCGTTGTATGGAATTACAACTCGATGAAAAATTGAGTGTTGAAGCAGCTGCTGCTGCAAAATATAAAATTTCAGATATGTTCTCAAAAGTTGTAGATGAATGTCTTCAATTACATGGTGGTTATGGCTATATGCTGGAATATCCAATTGCTCGCGCTTACATCGATCACCGAGCAAACCGTATCTATGCAGGTACCAATGAAATTATGAAAGAACTAATCTCTAGAACTCTTTAATGTTCACAATAAAAAGGAGGCTTATAGCCTCCTTTTTATTTTTGAATATCAAGATACTAATTTTGGTTTACGTGTAGTAACTTCTGAATGCTTATGAAAGCGTAGAACACCATCATCAAATTTTGCATTTTTTAATGATTTTCGGTCTTCAAGATAATTATTGGTTACCTGCCATGGTGCTTGTTTACCTTGTTTAGGAATCACGTCAGCAGCACGACTAATATAACCAGATGATAAGCTACCCATGACTGTGTCCTCTTCCATCACAGTCTTATCACCAAATGGGATGACTTCATCATAATTATTCTTATCCATATAGTTTAATAAACGACAGATATAATCTGCTGCAATATCAACTTTTAATGTCCACGAAGCATTTACATAGCCAATAATCATCGCCATATTTGGTACATCGCTGAGCATCACGCCGTTATAAAGCATGTGTTCAGATGATTTAACTGGCTCTCCATCAATAGTTGCCTGCACACCACCCATGATTTGAACCTGTAAACCAGTTGCAGAAACAATGATATCTGCATCAAGATGTTTACCTGATTTTAATTGAATACCGGTCTCAGTAAATTTTTCAATTTGATCAGTTTCAACACTCGCCTTACCTTCACGAAGAATTTTAAATAAATCACCATCAGGTACCACACACAAACGCTGATCCCAAGGGTTATATGAAGGTGTAAAATGTTTCATATCTACTTTACCCTTAAGCTGCATTTCAATTGCTTTTAAGAGTAAACGACGAACTGTCTTCGGATGCTTTTGAGACAATGCATAAATTGCCCGTTGCATACTAATATTACGTGCTCGTGTAAATTTATAAGCCGCCTCTTCAGACATAAATCTACGTGTTTTTTCATAGATGAAATCAATAGACGGAACAGAAGCAATATAAGTCGGTGAACGTTGTAGCATCGTCACATGACCAGCGCCACCTTTTGACATAGCTGGTACTAAAGTAATTGCAGTAGCTCCACTACCAATAATTACTACTTTCTTACCCGTATAGTCTAAATTCTCTGGCCAATGCTGCGGATGAATAAGTTGACCTTTGAAAGCATCTTGATTTGGGAATGTCGGCGCATAGCCTTGATCATAATTATAATAACCTGTACAACCTACAACAAAGTTGGCTATCCAGGTCTGCTGTTTTTTATTACTGTCTTCGACAACAACATTCCACTTCTTAGATGAAGAATCATAATTTGCAGAAAGTACACGATGACCAAAATGAATTTTTTCTTTTAATTTAAATTCATCAATAACTTCGCCTAAATATCCTTTAATAGAAGCTCCATCAGCCAATACATTTGCTTTACGCCATGGTTTAAAGTTAAAACCAAAAGTTGACATATCTGAGTCTGAACGAATACCAGGATAACGAAAGAGGTCCCAAGTCCCCCCAAAAGATTCACGACGCTCTAAAATTTCAAACTGACGTTGTGGAGAATTTTTAGATAAATGGGCAGCCACTCCGATTCCTGAAATGCCGGCACCAATGATTAGAATATCAACTTGCTTTTCCATTTTATTTTTATACCCATTGTTGAGAATATGACTTTATTAAAGCACAATTTTGACAATACACAATGTCAAGTTTGACCGTTTATCCGTTTTTTTATGTCACTTGAGGACAATTTTTAAATTTTCCATTTTTCAAAACATAAAAAAGACCGGCATAAAGCCGGCCTTTTTCGAATAATATCAATTATTCAGCTGAAGTGTTCACTTCACGATCTACAAGCTCAACGTAAGCCATCGGTGCTGCATCACCAGCACGGAAGCCCGCTTTAAGAACACGTAGATAACCGCCGTTACGTTCTTTGTAACGAGGGCCGAGTACGGTAAATAATTTACCAACAGTTGCAGCATTACGAGTACGAGCAAATGCTAAACGACGATTTGCTACAGTATCGTTTTTTGCTAGAGTGATTAAAGGCTCAGCAACACGACGTAATTCTTTAGCTTTAGGAACAGTTGTTTTGATCAACTCGTGTTCAAATAAAGAATTAGCCAAGTTTTGGAACATCGCTTTACGATGGCTGCTTGTACGGCCTAATTTCACACCACTATTACGATGACGCATGGTGATAGTCCTACTTAATTAACGGCTACGATAGGCAAAACGGTCGTCCATACGAAGACTAGCTGGTGGCCAGTTTTCAAGACGCATACCGAGTTGTAAGCCTTTCGATGCCAAAACATCTTTGATCTCTGTTAACGATTTTTTACCAAGGTTAGGAGTTTTTAACAACTCAACTTCAGTACGTTGAACGAGATCACCAATGTAGTAAATATTTTCTGCTTTCAAACAGTTAGCAGAACGAACAGTAAGCTCTAGATCATCTACTGGGCGAAGCAAGATTGGGTCAACTTCTTCACGAGGCTCTTGAGCAACTGGAGTTTGGTCTTTCTGAAGATCAACAAAAATTGCAATTTGTTGTTGCAAGATTGTTGCCGCTTTGCGGATTGCTTCTTCAGGATCAACCGTTCCATTTGTTTCAAGGTCGATTACCAGCTTATCTAAATCGGTACGTTGTTCAACACGCGCATTTTCAACGGTGTAAGAAACACGTTTAATTGGGCTATAAGAAGCATCTAATTGCAAACGACCTACAGGACGTGTTTCACCTTCAGGGAAACGAGAATCAGAAGTTTCATAACCACGACCTTGAGCAACTTTCAAGCGCATTTTTAATGAACCTGAAGCACTCAAAGTACCGATTAAATGATCTGGGTTAACCACTTCAACATTATGAGGTAAACGAAGGTCGGCAGCAGTAATATCGCCAGGACCTTGTTTTTCTAATGTTAAATAAGCTTCATTTTGATCGAACAGCTTAATAGACAATCCTTTTAGGTTCAGCAAGAGCTCGACGATGTCCTGCTGCAAGCCTTCTAAAGTACTGTACTCGTGCTCGACACCTTCTATCTCTACTTCAACCACAGCAGCGCCAGGTAAAGAAGACAATAGAATGCGACGTAAAGCATTACCTAGAGTATGGCCAAAACCACGCTCTAAAGGTTCTAGAATCACTTTTGCCGAGGTCCCGCTTACCGCTTCGACCTTGATCGCTTGCGGAGTGAGAAACTCGTTTGCAGTACGCGTCATTATTGCTACCTCAAGGATTATTTAGAATACAATTCTACAATCAAGCTTTCGTTGATTTCAGCAGGTAAATCAGAACGATCTGGTGCAGCTTTAAACGTACCTTCAAGTTTAGAATGATCAACATCAATCCAAGCTGGAATACCACGTTGAGCAGCTAATTCAATCGCGTTTTTGATACGCAATTGTTGTTTAGCACCTTCGTGAACCGCAATTACATCACCCGCTTTAACTTGAATAGATGCGATGTTTACACGACGACCATTCAAAGTAATGCTACGGTGACTTACTAACTGACGAGCTTCTGCACGTGTAGAACCAAAACCCATGCGATAAACAACGTTATCAAGACGGCTTTCAAGCAATTTCAACAAGTTCTCACCAGTTGCGCCTTTTACACGAGCTGCTTCTTTATAGTAGTTACTAAATTGACGCTCTAACACACCGTAAATACGACGGACTTTTTGTTTTTCACGTAATTGTAGTGAATACTCAGATTGCTTACCACCGCGAGCCTGACCGTGTTGACCAGGTGCTTTGTTAGCTTTTTTTGTTTTGACGTCAAATGGTTTAACGCCAGATTTAAGTTGCAGGTCTGTCCCTTCGCGGCGAGAGAGTTTGCATTTTGGACCAATATAACGAGCCATGAATGTTTCTCCTTACACGCGACGTTTTTTAGGTGGACGGCAACCGTTGTGAGGAATTGGAGTCACATCGGTAATGCTGTTAATCTTATAACCCACTGCGCCTAATGCACGAACCGCAGACTCACGACCTGGACCAGGACCTTTTACAAGGACGTCAAGGTTTTTCAAACCGTAATCTAAAGCTGCTTTACCAGCAACTTCAGCAGCTACCTGAGCAGCAAACGGAGTTGATTTACGTGAACCACGGAAGCCTTGTCCACCTGAGGTGGCCCAAGCCAATGCATTACCTTGACGATCGGTAATCGTAACAATGGTGTTATTAAAAGACGCGTGAATGTGTGCAACACCTTCAGAGACGGTACGAGTGACCTTCTTGCGTGTGCGAGTATCTTTAGCCATCTTTTAGCTTCCAGAAATCTTACTTTTTAATCGGTTTGCGCGGACCTTTACGGGTACGTGCGTTAGTTTTGGTGCGTTGACCACGGACAGGCAAGCTGCGACGATGACGAAGGCCACGATAGCAACCTAAATCCATTAAACGTTTAATGTTCATGGAAATTTCGCGACGTAAGTCACCTTCGGTAGGAACCTTAGCAACTTCTGCACGAATCGCATCAAGCTGAGCATCGTCCAACTCACGGATCTTAGTAGTCTCAGTAATACCAACTGTAGCTAAGATATTCTTAGCAGTGTGGCGACCGATACCAAAGATGTAAGTGAGGGAGATAACAGCATGCTTGTTATCCGGAATGTTTACACCGGCAATACGAGCCATTCACTTTTCTCCAAAAAGGCAGTAGAGATAATCAACCGCCCCACAAAAATCTTGAGGGGCGGATATTAACCCAATTCGCCTACTGAAATCAACAGGTCTTGATTAGATTAACCTTGACGCTGCTTATGACGAGGTTCTGCGCTACAAATCACGCGAATAACCCCATTACGACGGATAACTTTACAGCTACCACAAATTTTCTTTACAGAAGCTTGTACTTTCATGATGAAACCTCTAAGTGCGCTTATCCCTTAGGATGAGCAGTCGTTTTTCTCATTAATGTTTGATTGTCATATTGATGAGATGTTAAATGCGCTTGTAGCTGAGCCATAAAGTCCATAACAACAACGACTACGATCAGTAATGAGGTACCACCCAAATAGAATGGAATACCAAAAGAACTTTGTAGAATCATTGGCATCAAACAAATGACTGTAATATAAATCGCACCAATAAACGTCAAACGATTAAGAATATGATCTAAGTAACGAGCAGTTTGCTCACCTGGGCGAATACCAGGCACATAAGCTCCGCTGCGTTTTAGATTTTCTGATACTTCCTTAGGGCTAAATACTAAAGCCGTATAAAAGTAACAGAAAAAGATAATTAACGCACCAAAGAGCACCAAATACAAAGGCTGTCCAGGCGACAATACCAAAGCTAAATCTTGTAAGCTACGTTTAATTAAACCAGCATTCGGATCTGCACTACCCACCCATTGTCCAAGACTTGCTGGGAACAATAGTAAAGAACTTGCAAAAATCGCAGGAATCACACCAGCCATATTAATTTTTAATGGTAGATGTGTTTGCTGAGCTGTAAATATACGACGCCCTTGCTGCTTCTGCGCATAGTTTACTGGAATACGACGCTGTGCTTTTTCAATAAACACAATCGCAGCCAATACACCAAGAGACAAAAGACCAAAGATAACAAGACCAATTAAACTTGTTTGACCATTATCTACAGATGACACTGATTGCATAATTAACTTAGGCAAACCAGCTACAATACCTGCAAAAATAATCATTGAGATACCATTACCGATACCTCTTTCAGTGATTTGTTCACCTAACCACATTAAGAACATAGTTCCAGCGATAAGTGATGTAACTGCAGGTATATAGAATGCAAGTCCTGTAGACAGAGTAATACCCTGACCAATAAGGCCTGCACACATACCTACTGCCTGAACCACTGCAAGTAGTAATGTACCTTGACGCGTATATTGATTAATTTTTCGCTTACCTTGCTCCCCTTCCTTTTTCAAGGCTTCAAGAGAAGGAATCACTGTTGACATTAACTGCACAATAATAGATGCAGAAATATAAGGCATGATCCCTAAAGCAAGAATCGACATTCGCTCTAAAGCACCGCCAGAAAACATATTGAATAGCCCAAGAATAGTTCCTTGGTTTGCATGAAATAAATTTTCTAACGCAGCATTATTAATGCCTGGTACTGGAATATGCGCTCCTAGTCGAAAGACCAGCAATGCACCGATTAGAAAACTCATCCGGCGAATAATTTCACGGTATTTCACATGAAATGGCTGACCTTTCATCATGTTGACATGACCTGAAGAACTAGGAGACATAGACACTCGAGATTACTCCTCGACTTTACCGCCAGCTGCTTCAATTGCAGCTTTAGCGCCTTTAGTCAATGCAACACCTTGAACAGTGAATGCACGAGTGATTTCACCAGAAAGCACGATACGAGCACGAATTTGATCGCGACGAACAACATTCGCACCTTTTAAAGTTTCAAGGCTAACAATGTCGCCTTCCACTTTAGTTAACTCAGACAAACGTACTTCAGCAGTTTTTAAAGCGATTTGGCTAGTGAAACCGAATTTAGGTAAACGACGATAAATCGCTGTTTGACCGCCTTCGAAACCTGGACGAACGCCACCACTTTTACGTGATTTTTGACCTTTGACACCACGGCCACCAGTCTTACCAACGCCAGAACCGATACCACGGCCTAAACGACGGTGTTCACGTTTTGCACCTTCTGCAGGTGCAAGCTCATTTAAACGCAGAGTCATGGCTTATTCCTCTACACTAACCATATAGTAGACTTTGTTGATCATACCACGGTTAGAAGGCGTATCTTGCACTTCTACAGTATGACCAATACGACGCAGACCTAAACCTTGTAAGCAAAGCTTGTGATTTTTCAAGCGATGTGAAGAAGATTTAGTCTGGGTAACTTTAATCGTTTTCATGATTGATTACCCTTGAATTTCTTCTACTGATTTACCACGTTTCGCAGCGACTTTCTCAGGAGAAGTCATATCACGCAAACCTTTAAAAGTTGCGTTTACTACGTTAGCAGCATTTGTAGAACCATAACATTTAGCAAGTACGTTATGTACACCTGCAGCTTCAAGAACGGCACGCATTGCACCACCAGCGATTACGCCAGTACCTTCTGAAGCAGGTTGCATGTATACACGGCTTGCACCATGACGAGCATTCACAGGGTGTTGTAAAGTAGTACCAGCAAGGTCTACAGTGATCATGTTGCGACGAGCAGCTTCAAGTGCTTTAGAAATAGCAGCAGGAACTTCACGTGCTTTACCACGACCAAAACCAACACGACCATTACCATCACCCACAACAGTTAATGCTGTGAAAGAGAAGATACGACCGCCCTTAACAACTTTGGCTACACGATCAACGGCAACCAGCTTTTCAACAAGACCTTCGTTTTGTTCAACTTTAGCCATGATTAGAACTCCAAGCCGTTTTCACGAGCAGCATCAGCCAAGGCTTTGATACGACCATGATATTTAAAACCAGAACGGTCAAATGCAACTTTAGTTACACCAGCTGCTTTCGCGCGTTCTGCGATTAAAGCACCTACTTTAGTAGCTGCATCTACATTACCTGTAGTACCGCTACGTAAAGATGCATCCAAAGTTGAAGCTTGCGCTAAAACTTTGCCACCATCTGCTGAAATAACTTGAGCATAGATGTGACGCGGAGTGCGGTTTACACACAAACGAGTCGCACCCAATGCACGAATGTGCAAGCGTGTGCTTTTCGCACGACGCAAACGGGATTGTTTCTTTTCGTTCATAAGAACCTCGCGCCTTATTTCTTCTTAGCTTCTTTACGAAGAATGACTTCATCCGAATAACGAACACCTTTACCTTTATATGGTTCAGGAGCACGGTACGCACGGATTTCTGCCGCTACTTGACCTAACAACTGCTTGTTTGCTGATTTCAAAATGATTTCAGTTGCAGTTGGAGTTTCCGCTGTTACACCTTCTGGTAAAGCGTAGTCAATTGGGTGTGAATAACCAAGGTTAAGGTTTACAACAGTACCTTTAACCGCAGCTTTATAACCAACACCAACTAGCTGTAACTTACGTTCGAAGCCTTCGCTAACACCTTTTACAAGGTTGTTCAATACAGCGCGAGCAGTACCAGCTTGCATCCAAGCATCTTTCGATTCTTTAACTGGAGCAAGTTGAAGTTTACCTTCTTCCTGTTTTAGCTCGACCAGCGCATGCAGGTTGAAAGACAATGTACCTTTGCTGCCTTTCACTTCGACCTGCCGGCCGTTCTGAGTAACTGCTACACCATTAGGTACAGTTACTGGGGCTTTAGCCACACGAGACATGAGGAATCACCTATTAAGAAACAAAAGCAATAACTTCACCACCAACGCCTGCAGCACGTGCAGCGCGATCAGTCATGATGCCTTTGCTTGTAGAAACAATTGCAATACCTAAACCTTGCTTAACGCTTGGAAGTTTATCTTTACCACGGTATTGGCGAAGACCTGGACGGCTTACGCGCTTAACCATTTCGATAACTGGTTTGCCTTCGAAATATTTTAAAGTAATTGTCAAAGTAGATTTTGTCTCTTCTTGAGCAACTTCTACATTTGAAATATAACCTTCTTGTTGAAGTACGTTTGCAATTGCAACTTTCAACTTAGAAGAAGGCATAGAAACAGTTTGTTTCTTAGCCATTTGTGCGTTACGAACACGTGTTAGCATGTCGGCAACGGTATCTTGCATACTCATTTAGTCGCTCCTTACCAGCTTGCCTTAACAACGCCTGGTACATCACCCTGCATTACTGTGTCACGTAATTTGTTACGGCTTAAACCGAACTTACGGAAGTAACCATGAGGACGACCAGTTAAACCACAACGGTTACGAAGACGTACCGGAGATGCATTACGTGGCAATGCTTGTAACTTTAACATCGCTTCGAAACGCTCTTCTTCACTTGCGTTTACGTTTGCAATTGTAGCTTTTAATTCAGCACGTTTTGCAGCGTATTTAGCAACTGTTTTTTCGCGTTTCAATTCGCGATTAATCATACCTTTCTTAGCCATATCGACCTCTTATTTGAACGGGAAGCCGAATGCACGCATAAGCGCACGGCCTTCGTCATCGGTGCGAGCAGTCGTAGTAATGGTAATATCCATACCACGAATACGATCAATCTTATCGAAATCGATTTCAGGGAAAACGATTTGCTCTTTCAAACCCATTGAGTAGTTACCACGACCATCAAATGATTTCGAAGAGAAACCACGGAAGTCACGGATACGAGGGATTGCGATAGAGATCAAACGGTCCAAGAATTCGTACATTTGGTCGCCACGTAAAGTAACTTTACAACCAATTGGCCAACCATCACGGATTTTGAAACCTGCGATAGATTTACGAGCAAGTGTAATTACTGGTTTTTGACCAGCAATTAATTGCATGTCGACTACAGCGCCATCTAATAATTTCTTATCAGTTGCAGCTGCGCCTACACCCATGTTTAGGGTAATTTTTGTGATGCGTGGAATTTCCATCACGTTCTTAATGCCAAGTTCTTCTTTTAACTTTGCTTTAAGTTCATCATTGTAACGTGCTTTAAGTCTGGCCATTGCCTTTTCAACCTATTACTTCGCTACCGCCACTGATTCACCATTTGATTTATAAACGCGAGTTTTCACGCCATCAATCACTTGGTAACCAACACGGTCAGCCTTCTGGGTTGTAGCATTTAAAATTGCCACGTTTGAAATATGAAGCGAAGCTTCTTGAGTAACTACACCGCCTTCAGCGCCAGTTACACGGTTAGGCTTTTGATGCTTCTTCACTAAGTTAAGGCCTTCAACCTTAACGCGGTCTTCAGAAACAGACAACACAGTACCCTGTTTGCCTTTTTCTTTACCTGCGATCACGATAACTTGATCGCCTTTTTTAATCTTAGCCATGATTGCCTCTTATAGAACTTCAGGAGCCAATGAAATGATTTTCATGAACTGTTCAGTACGAAGTTCACGAGTCACTGGTCCGAAGATACGAGTAGCAATCGGAGCTTTGTTGTTGTTCAAAATAACTGCAGCATTATCATCAAAACGGATCACAGAACCATCTGGACGACGAATGCCGAATTTAGTACGAACTACAACCGCATTCATCACGTCACCTTTTTTAACACGTGCGCGTGGGATTGCTTCTTTTACAGTAACTTTAATAATGTCGCCAACAGAAGCATAACGACGATGTGAACCACCAAGTACTTTAATACATTGTACGCGGCGAGCACCACTGTTGTCTGCTACGTCGAGCATAGTTTCGGTTTGAATCATTGCCCTACTCCAAAACCGAGCATCACCGGTCACAATTTCGAAAGGCTCAAAGAGTACTCGAAATTGACCGATGATGCAACAAGAACGTCGAATTACTCAGCAGCTGCTTCAACTACTTCCACTAAAGTCCAAGCTTTAGTTTTAGAAATTGGGCGGCTTTCTTTAATGGTTACAACATCACCAATTTTAGCAACGTTGTTCTCATCATGAGCGTGTAACTTAGTTGAACGGCGAATTGACTTGCCATACAACGGGTGTTGAACGCGGCGTTCAATAAGAACAACAATAGATTTATCCATTTTGTCACTTACGACTTTGCCGGTTAACGTGCGGACTGTTTTTTCACTCATTGTCCGTTCCCCTGTTTTTCGGTAAGGAGTGTCTTAATACGAGCAATTGTCTTACGAGCAACTTGCACTTCGTGCGATTTACCCAACTGACCAGTTGCTTTCGCCATACGAAGACGGAATTGGTTAAGCTGCTGCTCATCAAGCAAAGCTTTCAACTCTTCTACCGATTTTTCACGTAGATCTTTAGTTTTCATTACATTACCGTCCGAGTCACGATAGTGGTTTTAAACGGAAGTTTAGCAGCAGCTAAAGCAAATGCTTCACGCGCTAATTCTTCGTTCACACCTTCAATTTCGTACAGGATCTTACCTGGTTGGATCTGGCAAACCCAGTATTCCACGCTACCCTTACCTTTACCCATACGCACTTCAAGAGGCTTTTGAGTAATTGGTTTATCCGGGAATACGCGAATAAAGATTTTACCACCACGCTTAATACGGCGGCTAATAGTACGACGTGCAGCTTCAATCTGACGCGCAGTCATACGACCACGTTCAGTTGCTTTAATTGCAATCGAACCAAATGATACTGTACTACCACGATGCGCTAGACCAGTGTTACGGCCTTTGTGCACTTTACGGAATTTGGTACGTTTAGGTTGCAACATGGATTATTCTCCCTTGTCAGCAGCACGGTCACCGCGACGACCACGACGCTCTTGACCTTCACCACGACCACGACCACGTTTAGCTGGACGATCTTCAGCAGGAGCAGGGTTCATGACTTGTTTCATGCCACCTAAGATCTCGCCACGGAAAATCCAAACTTTAACACCAATCGTACCGTAAGTTGTTTCTGCACGCATAGTTGCATAGTCAATGTCTGCACGTAATGTATGCAAAGGTACACGACCTTCACGATACCATTCTGTACGAGCAATCTCTGCACCACCTAAACGGCCAGACACTTCAACTTTGATACCTTTAGCACCAGCACGCATAGTGTTTTGAACCGCACGCTTCATAGCACGACGGAACATAACACGCTTTTCTAATTGAGAAGCAATTGCTTCAGCAACTAAACGCGCATCTAAGTCTGGGCGATCAATTTCGTTGATACTTACTTGCGCTGGAACACCCATAATGCTGGTAAGTTCGCGCTGTAATTTCTCAATATCTTCGCCTTTTTTACCGATTACGATACCAGGACGAGCTGTGCTAATAGTTACTTTAGCAGCGCCTGATGGACGTTCGATAAGAATATTGCTTACCATCGCATTCTTAAGTTTTTTAGTTAAAAACTCACGAACTTGAAGATCTTTAAGCAAGTATTCAGCGTATTGTTTCGGATTCGCATACCAGTTAGCGTTATGACGTTTCACAACACCTAGGCGGATACCGATTGGATGAACCTTCTGACCCATATCAAACCCCTACCTTAACGGTGATGTGACAAGTACGCTTAGTAATACGATCTGCACGGCCTTTAGCACGTGGCATAATACGTTTAAGGCTCATGCCTTCATCAACGTAAATCGTAGAAACTTTAAGATCGTCAACATCTAAACTGTTATTGTGTTCAGCGTTTGCAATCGCAGATTCCAATGCTTTTTTTACTAAAACAGCAGCTTTTTTATTGCTGAAGTTTAAGATGTTTAAAGCATGCGCAACAGATTTGCCGCGAATAAGATCTGCAACCAAACGTGCTTTTTGTGCCGAGATAGCGGCACCGCGTAATTTAGCAGTTACTTCCATCATGACACCTATTAACGTTTAGATTTCTTGTCAACACCGTGACCACGATAGGTACGAGTTGGCGCGAATTCACCGAGTTTATGACCAACCATATGCTCAGTAACAATTACTGGAACGTGATTACGACCATTATGAACAGAGATTGTTAAACCAACAAAATCTGGAAGGATCATCGAACGACGAGACCAAGTTTTGATCGGCTTGCGAGAGTTACTAGCAACAGCCGCTTCAACCTTAGCGAACAAGTGCGCATCGACGAATGGGCCTTTTTTCAGAGAACGAGGCATTAGTCAGATTCCTTTACTTGACGCGACGGTCGCGAATAATCATCTTAGTCGTACGCTTATTGGTACGTGTCTTGTACCCTTTAGCTTTTTGACCCCATGGGCTTACAGGTTGAATACCTTTGTTACGCCCTTCACCACCACCGTGTGGGTGGTCAATCGGGTTCATCGCCATACCACGTACGGTAGGACGAACACCACGCCAGCGTGAAGCACCAGCTTTACCCAATGAACGAAGGTTGTTTTCTTGGTTAGAAACTTCACCAATTACAGCGCGGCATTCAACATGCACTTTACGCATTTCGCCTGAACGAAGACGAATAATCGCGTAAGAACCATCACGACCCAACAACTGAACAGAAGCACCAGCAGAACGCGCTAATTGTGCACCCTTACCAATTTTAAGTTCAACGTTATGAAGTGTAGAACCGATCGGCATATTACGAAGTGGCAAGCAGTTGCCTGGACGAATTGGAGCATCGTTACCAGATTGTACTTTATCGCCAGCACGTAAACCTTTAGGTGCAATGATATAACGACGCTCACCGTCAGCATATTTCAATAAAGCAATATGTGCTGTACGGTTTGGATCGTATTCAATACGCTCTACAACAGCTGGGATGCTGTCTTTGTTACGCTTGAAGTCAACGATACGGTAGTGTTGTTTATGACCACCACCAACGTGACGAGTAGTAATGTGACCGTTGTTATTACGACCACCAGTACGTTTTTTAGCTTCAACCAACGGTGCGTAAGGAGCGCCTTTGTGAAGATGGTCATGAACCACTTTCTCTACAAAGCGACGTCCTGGAGACGTTGGCTTACATTTTTGAATCGGCATAATTTTCGTCCTTATTCCGCTGCGCTTTCAGCGGTATCGCCCAAGTCAGCCATTTCAACATCTTGGCCGGCTTTCAGGGTGACGTATGCTTTTTTAACATCAGAACGACGTCCTAATGTACGACCAAAGCGCTTAGTCTTACCTTTAGTAATAGTTGTGTTAACTTTAACAACTTCTACACCAAAAAGTTTTTCAACTGCTTTTTTGATTTCAAGTTTAGTAGCATTGATGTCTACTTTAAATACTTGAACACCAACAGTATCACCTAAAACTTGTGCCTTTTCTGAGAAGACTGGTCCTTTAAGGACTTGATAGATACGTTCGTTGTTCATCCGAGTTCTACCTCAATTTTCTTAGCAGCAGCTACAGACATCACAACTTTATCAAACGCGATCAAGCTTACAGGATCGATTGCAGTTGCATCTACCACATCTACATGTGGAAGGTTACGTGCTGCAAGATATAAGTTCTCATCTACAGCGTCAGTAACGATTAATGCACGAGCAGCATTTAAGTCGTTAAGTTTTGCAAGCAATTCTTTAGTTTTTGGAGCTGCAACAGCAAACTCTTCAACTAATACAAGGCGATCTTGGCGAACAAGTTCAGCTAAGATACATTGCATTGCACCGCGGTACATCTTACGGTTTACTTTTTGAGACCAATCTTGTGGACGAGCAGCAAAAGTTTTACCACCACCAACCCAGATAGGGCTACGAATAGAACCCGCACGAGCACGACCAGTACCTTTTTGACGGAATGGTTTTTTACCACCGCCAGAAACGTCTGCACGCGATTTTTGAGCACGAGTACCTTGACGACCACCTGCTAAATAAGCAGTAACAACTTGGTGTACAAGAGCCTCGTTAAATTCACGTCCGAAAGCAACTTCAGACAATTCAACAGCAGAGCCGGAAACAGTTTTCAAATTCACGGTATTTCCCCTCAGGCCTTGATGGTAGGACGTACAATTACGTCACCGCCAGTTGCACCAGGAATTGCACCTTTAACAACTAAAACAGAACGTTCAGCGTCAATAGATACGATTTCAAGACCTTGTACTGTTACGCGTTCATCACCTAAGTGACCAGCCATTTTTTTGCCTTTGAACACGCGTCCAGGAGTTTGGTTTTGACCTGTAGAACCTAATACACGGTGAGAAACTGAGTTACCGTGAGTAGCGTCTTGGGTACGGAAGTTCCAACGTTTAACACCACCTTGGAAACCTTTACCTTTTGATTGACCAGTTACGTCAACAATTTGACCAACTGTGAACAAATCAACGCCAATAGTACCGCCAACTTCACGACCTTCAAGCTCAGCTTCAGTAACACGGAATTCTTTAACCAAGCGACCAGCAGCAACACCAGCTTTCGCGAAGTGACCTTTCTGAGCGTTAGTTACGCGAGATTCGCGACGTTCACCAGTAGTTACTTGAACAGCTTGATAACCATCAGTTTCAAGTGTTTTGATTTGCGTAATGCGGTTTGGATCGACTTCGATGACTGTAACAGGTACAGAAACACCAGCATCTGTAAAGATGCGAGTCATACCACATTTGCGACCGACTAAACCAATAGCCATGTGCATAAACCTCTAAAAAAGCGGCCTAATTAACTAATCGTTAATTAACCGAAAGCCTTAACCCAAAGCGATCTGAACATCAACACCAGCTGCAAGATCTAACTTCATCAATGCATCAACAGTTTTATCTGTAGGTTGAACGATGTCGATCAAACGTTTGTAGGTGCGGATTTCGTACTGGTCACGCGCATCTTTGTTAACGTGCGGTGAAGTAAGAACGTTGAAGCGTTCGATGCGAGTAGGCATCGGAATTGGACCACAAACTTGTGCGCCGGTACGCTTAGCGGTTTCTACGATCTCTTGAGCAGATTGATCAATCAGACGATGATCAAAAGACTTAAGACGGATACGAATTCTCTGGTTAGACATACCAGTAAACTCCAAGCCAAATATATAAAGAATCACCTTTGACGCATCTCACCTATTGGTAAGTGTCAAAGGCAGTGATAATCACCAAGGTCGTGATCGATGCCACGACTGTAATGCACATTTACTACTTTCTTCGCAGTAAATGCCCTCTTCTTGAGGGTCGCTCATTATAACGATTGTTTAAGTCTTATGCAATTCTCTTTTTCTATTTTTTGCTCAAATTCCACTTTAGCTACGTATTAATAATTCATTCTATGCATTTATTACAAACTCAATTGCTTTATTTAAGAGTTGATTACCTTGTTCAAATTTCAGTGCTTCTGAAGATTGCAGTTCATGTGCAGATTGAACATATTCTCCGTCAAAAATAGATAGCTCTTCTTCATTTTCCAGTAAAAGCTGTAAAGCTGCTGGTGTCATTTCCGGATGAAATTGAAAACCTAATACATTTTTCCCAATCTGATACATTTGATTACGGCAAGCAATGCTCTCAGCCAAACGTATAGCTCCTTTAGGTATTTCAAATGTTTCACTATGCCACTGCATCACATTGATTTCTTCAGGTAGCGGAAAACTTTCTTGTGGTAAGTTTGCAACTCTTTGAACTGTCGACCATCCTAGTTCTTGATAACGATTACGGCTTACTGCTGCACCCAATGCATTCGCAATTAGCTGCCCACCCAAGCAAAGACCTATTGCTGGTTTCCCTGCTGCCAAATATCGACGCAACCATCTTTTTTCTATTTTAAGCCATGGATAGTTTGCCTCGTCATTTACACTCATGGTTCCACCCATAATTAGTAGTAAGTCAACTTCTTCAATGCGAGGTAAAGCTTCTATTTCAAGTGACCGATCTACGGGAAGTGCAAAGAATTCTGTAGAGCTAATAGTGGCGTGATGTGCTTTTAAAAAAGAATAGCAACTTCCAAAACCTTCGCCAGCAATATGTTGAAAATAGTGAACACGTAAATGCGACTTCATGCGCTTAAACCTATTGTTGTTAGAATGTTGGTTTGATCTTTGCAAAAATAAAGCCAAGTTTTTAGTGAATGTTACAGTAGTAACGAAACATCTTAGAATTAACCAAAAATCTGGCGAATAAATCAGTTTTCTCTTAATCTAATCTTATTATTTAAAGCATAGCGCCCCATGAAAAAGCATAACAATTTCCAAACCCGACTCATTCATGCACCACGAAAAGCACCACAATTTATTGAAACTGTGCAACCTCCCTTATTTCGTGCATCGACTATTATTTTTAAATCGACTACGCACCTTTTTGACCGTCACTGGACCGACACTTATGATTACAGTTATGGAACGCACGGTACACCAACCACATTTACCTTAGGCGACAATATTGCTCAAATTGAAGGTGGCTTGTACTGTTTACTTGCACCCAGCGGTTTATCTGCAATTAACTTAGTTAACTCTGCTTTTTTAGCAACAGGCGATGAAGTTTGGGTCCCGGACAATATATATGGCCCAAATCTAGAGCATCTAAACCACTTAAAAGATCAATATGGTATTAGTGTCAAAATTTATAATTCAATTGATGTATCAAGTTTTAAGCCGACTGAAAAAACCAAGCTCTTATGGATAGAAGCAGCAGGTTCAGTGACTCTTGAATTTCCCGATCTTAAAGAACTTGTTAAAAAAGCCAAGTCACATGGAGTTGTAACTGCTTTAGATAATACTTGGGGCGCTGGACTTGCATTTAATGCTTTTGATTTCTCTGATGAGCACTTGTCGGTAGATCTAACCGTACATGCGCTAACAAAATATCCAAGTGGTGGTGGTGATATTTTAATGGGAAGTGTTGTAACACGTGATGAAAAACTGTATCACCGCCTGTTCCGTACACATGCCATTCTAGGTATTGCTATCTCAGGAGATGATGCAGCACAAGTTCAGCGCAGCCTCGCACATATGTCACTACGATATAAACAGCAATCAGATAATGCAAAAACCTTATTGGAATGGTTGAAGCAACAACCTCAATTTGCACAAGTTCTACATCCAAGCGATAAAGCCTCTCCAGGTCATCAATATTGGCAAGAGATTTGCACTACAGGTAAGAGTGCAGGATTAGTCAGTGTCATATTTAAACCTGACTATGATATTTCAGCAGTACGCCGTTTTTGTGACGCTCTTAAGTTATTTAAACTTGGCTTTAGCTGGGGCGGACCGGTTAGCCTGGTTATGCTTTATGATTTAAAAATGATGAGGAAACTTGAGAATACACATTTACAACAAGGTTTATTGGTTCGTTTGTGTATAGGGCTAGAAGATCCTCAAGATTTAATTCAAGATATCGAAAATGCACTAAAACATTTGTAAAACGACAACATCAATAGTGGCTCGCTCCAAGGGATAAAAATATATGGGTACACCGATTGTTATTGCAAAAAACATTAATGACACATCAAAAGAAATTGTTTTGCTTTCTCAATTTGCCAACCGACATGGCCTGATTGCAGGTGCTACGGGTACAGGTAAAACAGTCACCCTAAAGGTTCTTGCAGAAAGTTTTTCTCGAATCGGTGTTCCCGTCTTTCTTGCTGACGCAAAGGGTGATGTTTCAAGTCTTGCAAAAGCTGGCGAGGCCTCGGATAAATTTAATGAACGCTTAAAGCTTCTACAAATTGATAGTGTTCCATTTGCGGCTAATCCCGTTATTTTTTGGGATCTATTTGGGCAACAAGGCCATCCTATTCGGACTACTATTTCTGAGATTGGACCAATTTTATTAGCACGCATACTTAACCTAAATGATACTCAAGAAGGTGTTTTATCTGCTGTATTCCGCATTGCAGATGATCAAGGATTACTGTTAGTCGACTTTAAAGATCTGAAAGCTATGATCACCTTTGTGAGTGAACATGCGGCAGAATTTAAAGCCGAGTACGGCAATCTATCTCCAGCTAGTTTAGGAGCAATTCAGCGTAATTTGCTCGCTCTTGCCGACCAAGGTGGAGACCAGTTCTTTGGAGAGCCAGCTTTAAATATTCTAGACTTTATACAAACTGATGCTAATGGTCGCGGCTATATCAATATTCTTGCTGCAGACAAGCTCATGAATACACCTAAGCTATACGCCACTTTCTTGTTATGGATGCTTTCTGAATTATTTGAACAACTTCCTGAAGTTGGTGATATGGATAAACCAAAACTCGTGTTTTTCTTTGATGAAGCTCACTTGTTATTCGACAACGCCAGTCAAGCTTTACAACAAAAAATTGAACAAGTTGTACGTTTAATTCGCTCTAAAGGCGTCGGTATTTACTTTATCACTCAAAACCCACTTGATTTACCAGAGAGTGTTTTGGGTCAGCTTGGTAACCGTGTGCAACATGCCCTACGCGCCTTTACCCCCAAAGATCAAAAAGCAGTAAAAACTGCTGCAGATACATTCCGTTCAAATCCTGATTTTAAAGTGGATGAGGCAATTACACAGCTAGCCGTGGGTGAGGCGCTTATTAGTTGTCTAGATGAGCAAGGTACTCCACAAATTGTTGAACGTGGCTGGGTTATGCCTCCTTACTCTTCTTTTAGCCCTATCACACCTGAAGAACGAAAAACTTTAATTGAGCAAAGTATTATTGCTGGCGTCTATGAACAAGTCGTAGACCGTGAGAGTGCATATGAAATGCTCCAAAATAAAGTCGCTGAGCGTGAACAACAAAAACAAGATGCGGAGCTTGCCAAAGAGCAAGAAGCTTTAGAGAAACAGCAAGCTAAAGAACAAGAACGTCTAGCACGTGAACAGCAGAAAGAAGAAGAACGTGCGGCAAGAGAACGAGCAAAATTGACTCAAGATATTGTTGGAACTTTTGCAAAAAGTGCCGCTCGAAGTTTAGGGGGTAGTACTGGACAAAAATTAGTACGAGGATTACTCGGTTCATTATTTGGAAAATAAAAAATAATCAAATCAATCAATTAAATTAAGGGATGTAATATCCCTTAATTTTTTTAAGGTTTTTGTAAAAAAGCTATTGCCACAATTTTCTTAAAAATGTATTTTAAATACATCTTATATAGCCAGATAATTAAGGTCTAGCCATGACTCCACAACAAATTGAACTCGTTAAATCTACTGTACCTGTATTGCGTGAACATGGTGTTACTCTGACTACATACTTTTATAAACGTATGTTGAATAACAACCCAGAATTAAAAAATGTTTTTAATCTTGATGATCAAACCAGCCTACGCCAACCTCGTGCTCTTGCAGCAGCAGTACTCGCATATGCTGAAAATATTGAGAATCCTACAGTACTTGCCAAAGCAGTTGAACGCATTACCACGAAGCACGTGAGTTTAGACATTCAACCAGATCAATATGCAATTGTGGGCGATAACTTGCTTCATTCAATTAGTGAAGTTTTAAATGTCCCTTTTGAATCAGAACTCATTGAAGCGTGGAAACAAGCTTATTTACAGTTAGCAGATATATTAATTGGTGTTGAAAAACAAAAATATGCGCAACTTGAGAGCTTAAAAGGTGGATGGGCTGGTTGGCGTTCATTTGAAATCACACAAATTGATCCACTTGAGTCTGGCAAACGTTTCACTTTAAAAGCAACTGACCATGAAGATGTATTAACTGGCCCAGCAAATGCCTTTATTTCTGTAAAAGTTCAAGTTCCCGACCAACAGCTTGAACAACCTAAAGCATTTAAGTTCACAGAGGCTCAAGAAAATAATACTTATCATTTTGATGTTCAGCCTGAAGAAAACCATACAGAGTTCTCAGTTTCGAACATTTTGCTTGAACACTATAGAGTTGGTGATCAAGTACAAGTTTCAGCTCCTTTAACGCTGTAATTGAAAAAGCTTTAGCCTGAAAGTTTTATTCTTTAGACTTTCAGGCTAAGATGATCAACCTCTTATCCTTTTGTTTTGGTGATCATGCAACTTAATAAATTTACCGATTATGCTTTAAGAATATTAATGTATGTCGCTCGTCCAAGTGATGCACCGTATACAATTGCAGAAATCGCTCAAGATTTATATGTTTCACAAAATCATCTCGTGAAGGTTGTCCATTTTATGGGTAAACAAGAGTGGATTATTACTATTCGAGGGAAAGGCGGTGGAATTCGTTTAAATCCAAAAGCTTTAGATTTAAAGCTCGGCGCAATTGTACGAATTTTACAAGGTGATCATCAAATTGTTGAATGCAATACTCCTCCTTGTGTTTTACGCTCGCATTGTGGTTTAAAAGGAATTCTTGATCAGGCTTTAGAAAGTTTCTATCAAAGTTTAGATCAGCATACATTAGGTGAAGTTTTACAACAGCCTAAATCTGCATCCGGCACATCCCCTATTTCCTTTTTGCAAATCTAATGTTTGTAATTCTATTTATCTTTACAACCAAGCTTACTGAAAATTAGCAAGAATAACCAAGCTCCTTTATACTAAGCGCGAGCCCTCTCATTTAAAAAGTTATTTTTTATGCGTCGTAGTGAAAAATCGAAAGACACCAAAGCCAGACTAGCACCCAAGCAAAAGATCAGTTATGAAAAAAAACCAGACCCGGCGATTACGGAATATGCCGTACAATCTTTGAACTGGTTACGCCAAGCTGAGTTTTTAATGAGTGCACCCAAATTGGCACTTTGTGTTGAAGATAGTGGCTACGAGATTGCTTTTGCAGGACGCTCAAATGCTGGTAAGTCTAGCGCTATTAATGCTTTAACCAACAAAAAACAACTCGCGCGTGCCTCAAAAAAACCTGGCCGTACGCAAATGATTAACTTCTTTAGTTTAGGTAATCCCGATCAACGTTTAGTTGACCTTCCAGGCTATGGTTATGCGGCTGTACCAGAGGATATGAAACGTGTTTGGCAAAAAGAATTGGAGAACTATTTAATCCATCGTAAAAGTTTACAAGGATTAGTTTTACTCATGGATATTCGCCATCCTTTACAGCACTTTGACATGATGATGCTAGAGTGGGCTTATTCCCGCCATTTATTTGTTCATATTCTTTTAACCAAAGCAGATAAACTTAACCGTGGTCCAGCAAACAAAGTTTTGCTTGAAGTTAAACAACAATTGAAAAAAATGAAGCTTGATTTCTCAATTCAGCTTTTCTCTTCATTAAATAAACTAGGCTTAGAAGAACTCGCAAGTGTAATGGCTGGACGTCTACACTTTACGCTTGAGCAACAGCCTGAATTTGACGTCGATGCGATCCCTGAAGCAAGCGATGAGGATGCTGAAGAGTAAATCGTCAAAACAGATACAATTTCTTTATTAAATTTATATTCAATTGGCCCCTATTGCTAAACACAAATGTAGGGGCTTTTTTTATACTCGTTATAACTTCATCGAGTTAAAAATCAGGACTAAATGATGAAATTGCTATCTTTTTTGAAGAATAAGGCTTTAGGTTCTTCTATTGATTATAAAATTCTTCCACGCAAGGTAAAATTTGACTGGAAAGATACCCCTGTAGACTGGATTCCAAACCAACCGTTTGCAAGTTATTTTATTAATGAAATTAATAATATCTTGCCTGCTGGAGAGTTCTGGTTCTGTCGACTCTATAATAAGGTTTTACCTCGTATTACCGATGAAAAACTTAAACAGGATGTCCAAGCATTTATTCGCCAAGAAGCAATGCATGCAAATGCACACACTTCTGCCAATAAAGAATATTTAAGCGCACGTAATATTGATATCCAGAGAAATCTGGACATTATGAATTATCTATTTACCACTGCTTTGGCAGATAAACCTTTTGATAAAGAAGTTCCTCAGTTCTTGCAGGAACAATGGGATTTATTTCGTTTAGGTGTTATCGCAACTGTTGAGCATATGACCTGTGTACTCGGTAAATATGCGCTTTATAACAACCGTTGGGAAGAATTAGGCGCAGATCCAGAAATGGTAGATCTGGTTAAATGGCATGGTTCTGAAGAAATTGAACATCGCACCGTAGCCTTTGACTTATATCGTCATCTTGGTGGTGGTTACATCCCACGTTACTATTTAAGCCTTGCTGTTATTACCCTTGTCCTTGGATTATGGGTAGACGGCGCTGCGCATATTATGAAGCAAGATCCTCGATTTGCCGATGCGGCCAAATCTAAATTTTTTCCAGTTTGGGTTGCTGTAGAGTGGTACAAGATTAGCCGTAAAGATAATCAGGTATTACCAAATCCATTTTGGCTTATTGCTCAGCAAATTGACTATCTCATGCCTTGGTACGATCCAGTTAAAGAAGGTAGCACTGAAGATGCGGTAAGTTATTTATCTCAATCTCCAGCAGCAAAAAGAGCCGAGCTACAAGCCGCTTAAAAATAAAAAAGCAGGATTTAAAATCCTGCTTTTTATTTAGCGCTTAGAAACTGATATCTTTCTCTTTAGTATATCGATCTACAACTACACTAATCATCATATCGCCCTGTACATTTACCACCGTTCTTACCGTATCGAGTAAACGGTCGATTGGAAGTAAAATAGCAATTGCTTCAGCTGGTAACCCCACAGATTGCAATACCATAATCATGGTGACCATACCCGCACTTGGAATTCCTGGTGCACCAAGTGATGCAATCATCGCTGTTAAGCACACAACAATTTGCTGGGTCAGATTTAAGTCTAGTCCCACTAAATTTGCAACAAAGAGCGCAGCGGCAGCCTCATATAAAGCTGTACCATCCATGTTAAGTTGAGAACCTAATGGAATCACAAAACCTGCCGTTTGAGGACGAACACCTAAGTTTTCCTGTGTGCATTTCATACTCAGCGGCATTGTTGCAGAGCTCGAACTTGTGGCAAACGCAGTAATTAAGGCTGTACGTGTACCTTTGAAAAAAGTCCAAGGACTCATACGACCAACAATCCAGAGCAGTAATGGCAAAACAACAGCACCATGGAAAATAGTGGTTCCAGTTACAACAACAGCGAACTCTGCCAAGCGGCTTAATACTGAAATATCTTCTGTAGCCATTAATTTAGCAAGTAATGCAAAAATTCCTAATGGCGCCAACTTCATAACCCATCCCACTAGCATCATCATCATTTCAAAAAACTGATGACTCAATAAGCGGATACTCTTAAAGCGTTCACCACCTTGAACCAACGCAAAACCCACAAATAGTGCAAACACCACAACAGCTAAAACATTTCCATCACTAAATGCTTTAAAGGGGTTAATTAACGTATTTTGAATAAAGTTAGTAAAGAAAGTTGCTGGGTTTAAACTATCTGGTGCTTGATAGTTTTGCATTGATGCCTGAAAAATTGAAATATCTACGCCTCGCCCCACCTCAAATAAATGAGCACAGCCAATACCCAAGATTAAGGCCAATGTGGTGGTGGTGATAAAACATAAAAACGTAATTTTCCAAACAGGACCTAGGTGCCCTCCTGCCTGTAAATTTGAAACTCCCACAACAATAGAGCTGAAAATTAACGGCACCAACAACATTTTAAGCAGCCCAATAAAGACACTACTTAATATGCCTAACCCGTATAAGCTATGCTTTACAAAGGCAGTATCAGGATACATGGTAAGCACGAAGCCAAAGGCTAAACCTAAAATGGCAGCAATCAGAATTTGTGTATTTAAGTTCATATCAGCATTATTTTTTTCAGTAGGCAATCCTTTTGCAAATATGACATGAGCTTGCTTTTCATTCGAGCAATTTTTTGTCACATCCTTTCAATTAAAATAAAAAAGCCATCTTATGAGATGGCTTTATAAATAAGTTTATTGCGTTTCAATTTCCCGCAAACGAATTAAACCCTCTTGTACCGTACTACATACAAGTTGGCCATTTTGCCACATACGACCAAAATTCAAACCACGAGAAGCTGCACTAACTGTTGCTTCCATGTCATAGAGCATCCATTCATCAGCGCGAAGTGGGCGATGGAAATAAATGGCATGATCAATACTGGCACACTGCAAACTTGGAGAAATATAGCTTAGACCATGTGGTCTTAAAGCCGTAGTCATCAAAGTAAAGTCCGAATAAAACGCCACAATTGCTTGATGTAAAGCGATATCATCGAGTTGTTTTGGAATACGGTCATGGGTACGGATATAGTGCGCATTATATGGCGCTTCCGGTTGTGGTTGAAATGGATTGACTGGATCAATCGGACGTATTTCAACATGACGTTCACGCATGAAACTTGCACGAACATTTTCCGGTACAAAATTAAGAATACCTTCTTTCAGTTCATTTTCCGACTTTAAGGTCTCAGGAGCTGGATATTCTGGTTCTGAGTGTTGGTAGTTCAAGCCTTCTTCAGGATTGGCGAAAGATACCATTGCAGAGAAAATCACTCGTCCATGTTGGACTGCCCGAACCTGACGACTGACAAAGCTTTTTCCATCACGCAAACGATCTACTTCATAAATGATTGGAGCATTAATATCACCACCATATAAAAAGTAAGCGTGCATAGAATGCGCGGGACGGTCAGTTGTATAAGAAGCTGCACGTAAAGCCTGCCCTAAAACCTGACCTCCAAAAACACGTTTACCGACCAAATTACGGCTAATTCCACGGTAAATATTTTCTTCAAGCTTTTCTAAAGTGAGCAGCTCAACCAGTTCTTGGGTTAACGCATTCATGAGAGATACCTTCATATTGCAGGCAAAATTGGTATTAAAGGACAGATGTGTAGAATCTATTGTGCCATAAAAAACTATTTGTACATGGAACAATCAGTCAACTTCTGACGAACATTGCCCTTAAAGCAGCTAAAAATACGATTTTTAACGATAAAAAATGCCAAAAGCATTATAATTTATAAGAAAGTAGCATATTGTTTTTTTTAATAAATGCCTCAAAATAATTACCCTCTGCATTTGGTGCTGGGATTTGTCTTTAAGAAGTAGGAGTTCTTATGTCCAAGAGTGGGTTTGGTCAAATGTATCGTCGGCTTTCAAGTAAGCTACTTGACCTCGTGGTAACACCACATGTTCTTGGGGAAGTTCCTACTGAACCAGTATCAGAAACATCGGAAACTGAAGCAAAGACTGAGCACCAAAAGGTAGTATGCTACGTCTTGCAAAATCATTCTCGCAGTAATGCGTTAGTGGTGGATGGGGAAACTCGCCGTTTAAATTTAAAACCTGCATTAGATCCGTTAGTCATAGGTTCTCATCAGGAAAAAGCATCAGTTTTATTTTTACAACATAATGATGAAAATAACCTATTAAATCCCCCTCCTCATGCTTTTCCACCTCGTTTAATTAAACTGATTGAAGTTTTACAAGCAAATCCTGAGCTCGATATAGAACTGGTTCCAGTAACCGTTTTATGGGGCCGCTCTCCAGATAAAGAAGACTCTTGGTTTAAGTTGTTATTCTCAGATACATGGGCAACACCAAGTACCGTTAAACAGCTTGTGAATATTGGTTTACATGGTCGTCAATCTTATTTAGAGTTCCATGAACCACAGTCTTTGCGTGACCTCGTTGAATATGCTCAACAGCATTATCCGAACCTTTCACCAGCGACTTATATTGTGAGTACTTTAAATGACTACCTTGACCGCCAACGTGAAGTTGTTTTAGGCCCTGACTTATCAGATCGCCGCAATGTCATGCAGTCGGTATTAAAGTCTCGTGATGTTCAAGAAGCTATTCGACGCGAAAGTATTCGTGGCAAAATCAGCATGCTTGAAGCAGAGCGCCGTGCGATTGGTTATGTCAACGAAATCGTATCTGACTATTCTCACTCAGCAGTTCGTTTTGCAGATTTAGCATTAACACGCTTATGGACTCAGCTTTATGACGGGGTAGAAGTTCATAACTTCAGCACTGTTCGTGAACTCGCAAAAGACTATGAAATTGTTTACACACCATGTCACCGTAGCCATATTGACTACTTATTACTGTCTTATGTGATCTATAAACGTGGTTTGATGGTTCCGTATATTGCTGCGGGTGACAACTTAAACTTACCTTTCGTTGGTCAGCTTTTACGTGGTGGCGGTGCCTTCTTTATTCGCCGCTCTTTCCGTGGTAATGGCCTTTATACTTCGGTATTTAAAGAATATTTATATAGTATTCTTTCTCGCAACACACCACTTGAATACTTTATTGAAGGTGGACGTTCACGTACAGGTCGTTTATTACCACCGAAAACTGGCATGCTTGCAATGACCGTTCATAGCCATTTACGTGGCCGTGCCAAGCCAATTGTATTTGTACCAACTTATATTGGTTATGAACGTCTTATGGAAGGTTCGACCTATGTAGGCGAAATGCAAGGTAAGCCAAAAGAAGCTGAGTCTATTTTTGGTATTTTAAAAACACTTCGAAAAATTGAACGCATTTTCGGTAAGGTACACGTTAACTTTGGTGAACCTGTTTTTCTAGACGACTTGCTTAAACAGCACAATGCAGAAAATGTCTACATTGAAAAGAATGACGACCCAGTACCACCCGCTGTTTCAGAAGCAGTGAATAGCTCTGCAAATGCAATTTTAGAGAATATTAACCGTGCGGTAGTGATTAACCCGGTTTCTTTACTTTCAATTATTTTACTTGCAACACCAAAGCATACGCTTGATGAAGAAATCTGTATTAAACAGCTTGAAGCTTATCGCAATTTGGCATCAAATTTCCCTTATGATGCACGTACAGAAGTAACGCCTTTATCTGGTAAGGAAATTATTGCTTACGGCTTAAAACTTAAACTCATTAAGCGTGTACAGCATGCTCTTGGTGACATTATTGCGATTGAAGATAACCAAGCCGTTCTCCTCACTTATTTCCGTAATAACATTTTGCATGCTTTCGTTTTACCTTCATTGGTTGCATCTCTTGTTGAGCATAACGGAAAAATCAGTCGTACTGATTTAAGTAATGTCATCTATACACTTTACCCGTTCTTAAAAGCTGAACTATTCCTTAAATGGAAAAGTAGTGAACTTAAAGAACAGATTGAACAATATGCAGATGCATTGGTTCAATCAAAACTTATTGAGCAAGATGATGAAGGTAACTTGATTAGCTCTGCACCAAATACTGAAGAGCACAATCAGCTTGTTGTATTGGCAACACCTGTTAAACAAAGTCTTGAGCGTTATTACATGACGTTAGCTTTAATCACACAGCGTGGTTCAGGCAATATTTCAACAAAACAAGTTGAAGAGCTAAGTCATTTGTTAGGCCAACGTTTGTCTGTACTTTACGAGTTTAATTCTCCAGAGTTCTTTGACAAAGCATTGTTCCAAAGCTTTATCAAAGTCTTAACTCAACAAAATTACATTCGAACGAATGACCAAGGCCAAATCGAGTTTGATGATAATTTCCGTCAAATGGCAGCAGGCGCACAGTTAGTACTTGATGAAGTAACGTTACAGATGTTGCAACACATCACCACCTTTACTGATGAAGAGTTAAAAGAAGCCCTTGAAGCAATGGCTTCTCAACAAGCTAAACGCCGTTTAAAACGTAAGAAATCTTAAATTTTTAGTCAAAATAAAAGGCAACTCAGGTTGCCTTTTATTTTATCGACGCATAGAACATTCAAAGTAACGTGGATCATCGATACAACGTAAGCGTTTCATTAGCTCAACAAAGTATGCATCATAATATCCAGAGCGAACATATTGATTCCGTATTTTGGCCACCATAATGTCATAGCTCTGCTTTTCGTAAAAAGAAACATCTACCCAATAATAGGCAGGTAAATGATTTTCCCACTGCATTGCTCTATTCGTTAGTAATTGACTATTTCGCACAAACCAAGCCCGAATTTTTCGTCCAAAATTGGCAGGATAAGCTTGAGGTTTAATAATTAGATTTACCCCGAAATAAGCCAATGGAAAATTAATCACTTGAGTGTCTGGCCCGAAATCTTTCTGTAAGTTATAAGGTAAAAGACCATAAATCGGTGCAGGCATAATATCGATTTTATTTTGCTGGAACTGGGCAATTGCATTGGATAAATCAACATAGACTGGCTGCGCCCCTACACTTCTCACCAAAGCCTGCTGTGGCGGATTATTAGCCAAGACTCCGACTCGCTGGCCTCTAAGCTGTGCAACTTTTGATATTTTTTTGTTTTTCATGACCATGTAAGCTGTTCCTACTGGAATCATACCGACCACTTCATAGTCTTGATTAATGAGTTTTTTCTCAATTGTAGGGTGATTTAAAAGCTGCAATAAATTTCGAGCGGTTCGGTTATTAGGTATAAGACCAATACCCGAACTACTCCCCATAAAATGATTGTACTGATAAGTATTAAAGTTACTGGCTGCTAGACCCGAACATTTCCCTTCATCAAAAGCTTGTATAGCTTGCTGCTCTTTTTGATAACTGACGACCTTGAACTTGACTTGATATTGCTGAGCATATAATCGAATGTCGTTTAAACGACGCGTTATATCCCCTTGAGTACCCATAGGATCATATGTACACCACACCTGATCTTGAGCCCAACTCGCAACTGACATTACGCTCAAAATAAGAGCTAAACAAAATTTCTTCACTTGCAACCTTTTTTCTTTATCGGCAATTTGATTGCCTCTTCTGGTATTTCTATTGTTATTTAAAGTTTAGTCTAAATTTTAATTTGTACCATGAGCATTTAAATATAATAAATAGTCATTAAAGCAAATTGGGTGTTCAAGCTGAAAACCTGTTTCAAATAAATGTTTCGCATATATTTTTTTACCTGAAACATGAGCTGAATCTAAAGTAAGAAGTGGTAAATCCAACTGACTTTGGAACCACAGTAAAACCTCATGTAAAGGTACAGGGGCATTATTTGCAACAAGATAACTCTTATGCGGTTTTTCAAAATCGGCTAAAAATGCTAAAAATCTTGCTAAATCATCGATATGAATACGATTACTATAGTGAATATTTGGATAGGACTGTGTGTTTTCAGCCATGCGTTTTAATCGGTCAATCGAAGTACCATAAATCCCTGTAGGACGTACAATCACGCACTGAGCTGGAAAGTATTTCTGCCAAAGCAATTCCATATTATGCAGGATATGTCCTTGAGCATCATTCGGGTGAATCTCACTATCATCATTAATAGTTTCACCAGAGTTTTCACCATATACACGTGTAGATGACACAACAATGAGTCTTTTGACCGGATGTGATTTTAACGCTTGACGAATAGGTTCAATACTATCCACGTAAGTATGTTGATAACCTTGAACTGTACTATCGTCTGGAGAAAGTAAAATATACACTACATCTACAGGCGCAATTTCACTTAAATCAAGTGTAAAAATATCCTGTACGAGGTGTTTCCCGTAAGGATCTGTTTTTTCGCTACGGCTGATTGTGGTAATTTGATGTCCTGTCTCAAATAGTTGTTTAGCAACACGCTGAGATGTTTTACCATAACCGATAAATAATATATGCATAGAGAACTCGTTGAGGGGACATGACTTCAGTCCATCAGTTACAAGGCGTTGGATCGGCTTCAGCAGCCCTACTCGAAAAACTAAATATTTTTACCACAGATGATTTACTGTTTCATCTGCCCCGTGATTATGAAGATCGCAGTACCATTATTCCTATGAATCAATTGGTGGTTGGTCGTAGTTATTTACTCGAGGGTGAAGTCAAATCTGTTGATTTCCCTCCAGGTAAACGTAAATCTATGGCCGCATTAATACAAGATGAATTTGGTAAGGTGACTTTACGCTTTTATCATATTTATAAAAATTTAACCGACAAAATAAAACTTGGTAACCGTTTACGTATTTTTGGTGAAGTTCGCGTAGGTGCACGAGGACTTGAGCTTTATCATCCAGAAATTCAGCTCATTAATGAGCATACGCCTCTACCCAAAACGCAGCTCACGGCAATTTACCCAAGTACTGATGGTTTAACGCAACCTAAGTTACGTGAATATGTTAAACAAGCGTTGAAGCATCATAGTGATGCTCTACCTGAGCTGCTTCCTAAACAATATACAAATGGATACGCACTCAAAGAAGCTTTACATTACATTCATGAGCCACCAGTTGATGCCAATATGATCCAATTGGCTCAAGGCTCTCATCCTGCGCAGCAACGTCTTATTTTTGAAGAGCTGGTCGCACATCAAATTAGTCTTCTCACTCGACGTGCTTATATTCGCCAAATTGCTTCACCTGCTTTTCCGAGTAGTAAAGTACTTGCAAAAAAACTGCTAGAAGCTTTACCTTTTCAAATGACCAACGCACAAAAACGTGTATCAAAAGAAATTTTAAACGACTTAAAACAAAATCAACCTATGCTACGTTTGGTACAAGGTGATGTAGGGGCTGGAAAAACTTTAGTTGCAGCGGTTGCAGCATGTCACGCATTGGAAGCAGATTGGCAAGTTGCTTTAATGGCACCTACCGAAATTTTAGCAGAGCAGCATTATTTAAATTTTAAACGCTGGTTTGAACCTTTAGGTATTACGGTAGCTTGGTTGTCGGGTAAACAAAAAGGGAAAGCGCGGGCACACGCTGAGCAACAAATTAAAGAAGGCCATGCTGAACTGATCGTGGGCACCCATGCCTTATTTCAAGATAACGTTGAGTTTGCAAAACTAGGACTCGTGATTATTGATGAACAGCACCGATTCGGGGTCGATCAGCGATTAGCCTTACGCAATAAAGGCGCCGAACAGCTCACCCCACATCAACTGGTTATGACTGCAACGCCAATTCCTAGAACACTGGCAATGAGTGCTTATGGCGATTTAGATACATCGATTATTGATGAATTACCCCCAGGCCGAACTCCAATTCAGACCGTCACGATTCCGCTAGATCGTCGTGAAGAAGTACTGCATCGAATTGCTTCAAACTGCCGAGAAGGCAAACAGGCCTACTGGGTATGTACTCTGGTTGAACAGTCCGAAACTTTAGATGCTCAAGCCGCCGAAGCCACCTATCAAGAAATGAAAGAGCGCTTTCCTGAACTTAATATTGGTTTGGTTCATGGCAAAATGAAAGCCGATGAAAAACAGGCTGTCATGCAAGCATTTAAAAACAATGAACTACAACTGCTAATTGCCACAACTGTTATTGAGGTTGGAGTAGATGTTCCCAATGCGTCAATTATGGTCATTGAGAATGCTGAACGATTAGGGCTTTCACAGCTACACCAATTACGAGGGCGTGTAGGACGAGGTGCAAAAGCCAGTTTTTGTGTTCTTCTCTATAAACCACCACTTTCACAAAATGGGCAAGAAAGGCTTTCAATTTTAAGAGAAAGTAATGATGGCTTTGTTATTGCTGAAAAAGATCTTGAGCTAAGAGGCCCGGGTGAGTTATTAGGAACAAAACAAACAGGTGATATGGGTTTCCGTGTCGCACGTTTAGAGCGAGATGATCATTTATTGAGTCAAGCACACTACGTTGCACAACAAGTTCTAAAAGATTACCCTGAGCAAGCTGATGCCTTATTGAAGCGCTGGCTTCCCGAAGCTCCTCGATACGCATATGTTTAAGTTTTTAAACCCACAGTATCTTTTTCAGTTGCTGTCCCCTTGCCTACTTTGCGAAATAGGAACACGAGAAAAATATTCTCTTTGTAAAGAATGCTGGGAACAGCTACCGTGGCTTAAGCAAACCATTCAGCGCAATGATCAGTCTGTTCTTGTGGCCTGTCACTACGCCTATCCAATTAACCGGATTATTCAGCAGTTTAAATATGAACAAAAATTACATTACCAAACCTTACTCGCTGAAGTTTTACAGCAATTAAAATTTCCTAAGGTACAAGCGGTTGTACCCATGCCTATTTCTAAACAACGTTTAACTGAACGTGGTTTTAATCAATCCTTATTACTCGCCAATCTTTTGAGTAAGCAATTAAAAATACCAGTTTGGCAGCCTGTACAACGCTTAAATGAGCATTCTCAAAAGGGATTATCTCGACTCGAAAGATTTGAAAATATTGAACAGCAATTTGTTGCGCTCACTCAAGAAAAACGGCGTTATCGTCGTGTACTGATTATTGATGATGTAATCACAACAGGAAGTTCAATTCACGCTTTAAGTCAGGCGCTAAAACAGCTAGGGTGTACATCTATTCATGCCAGTTGCCTAGCTGCTGCTTCATCTACATCATATTAAAATTATAGAGTTATAGATAAGTTCTGCTCACACCACGGAATTACAATTTCTTTGGTTAATGGTGCGAGTTTTGTCTCGGAATCATTAAATTTCACCCACTTCATTTCAGCAATTTCAGCTGCAATTTGTGGAGATTGTTTTAATCGAACCAAATATAAATGGCTAATAAGCGTATGATCCGGTTCATTGGCAGCTGCTGTCTCAAAACGCCCTATAAACTGCTCTATTACACACGGGCTGCTTATTTCTTCCAAGATTTCACGCTGTATAGCAGTTTCCGGAGCCTCATTCGGCTCCAGTTTACCGCCTACCTGCATAAAAGCTTGTGTATTACGCTTTCTAACAAGCAATAATTCATTTTGTTCATTTAAGATCACCGCAGCGGCGACCGTAATAGTTTTCACCTATTTAACCTCATTTATGGTTGAACGTCGGCATTTGTCCATTTCGGAGCAGGAGCCTGATATTGCTCAAATTGTTGAAGAATATCTTCAATTTTGTCTGAGGCAATCAATTTATCAACAAACCGTGCTTGGCTAAATCCATTATCTACAGTGCCTTGAATCATTTTAAGCAAATCTTCATAAAAGCCAGCTACATTTAGAAAAGCACACGGCTTTTGATGAATACCTAATTGTGCCCATGTCCATTGTTCAAAGATTTCTTCCAATGTACCTGCCCCACCTGGTAAAGCAATAAAACCGTCCGACAGATCTGCCATTTTGGTTTTACGCTCATGCATATTTTCGACGACATATAATTTTGTCAGTCCAGGATGAGCTAACTCGCGATCAACTAAAGCACGAGGAATTACCCCAATGACCTGCCCGCCGGCTTGCAAAGCACTATCAGCAACAACACCCATTAAACCAGAACGGCCACCGCCATAAACGAGTGTTTTACCTTGTTTAGCAATAGCTTCACCGGTTAATTGAGCAATTTGTTGAAAGATTGGGTTTGAACCAAGAGATGAACCACAGAAAATACAAATTGAATTCATAGTATAAAAACCGTTTTATTGAACTGTCATGCTGACAAACTAGACTATCGACAGAGTTTTTTTTTGCAAAATAGCGTATTGGCAAGTGTTTTTCGGCAAATCCTTGTCTAAAATACACCCATCAATTTCCATCAGACTGCGTAAGGAAAAAAGACACATGCTTGAAGCCTTTTATGCCACAGAACGCGGAAGTCTGGAAGATGCCACCATCAATGGTGGATTTGATCTACATCCCGAATTAGTATGGCTTGATCTTATTGCACCCTCTCAAGAAGAACAACAATGGGTCTTAGATGCTTACAATCAGAACTTACCTACACTAAAGTCGTTAGAAGACATTTCATCTTCTGCTCGATTCTACCGTGATGATGACGGCATTTTGCATATCAGCACCTATTTTTTAACGAAAAATAAAAATTATCAGGTTGATGGAGATGCGGAAGATTCATCCCATATGCTTGCCATGGTGCAAACCGTAGCATTCATTTTACATAAAGATCGCTTATTTACTTTGCGTGGTGAGAAGCTAGTTGCATTTCGTGCATTTCGTGCGCGAGCTCGTCGTAATGACTATGAAATGGATTACAAAGATCCAACTTGGATTTTATTGGGCTTGCTTGAAGCAAAACTGGATGAGCTTGCGGATATCTTAGAAGATATCCACAAGGATCTAGAAAAATACTCTACTGAGGTGCTCAACAACCATCAACGTGAGAAGATTTTAGACCTTGATGACATGATTACCCGCTTGGCTCAACAAGAAGATATGCTTGGAAAAGCTCAACTGTGTTTAATTGATTTACGAAGAGTCTTAACGTTTTTATCTCGTCCACGTGCCTTAGGCAGTCATATCTACGATGCAGATATCCGAGAGCTCAGTGAAGACGTTCGTTCACTTGTAGAACATGATGCTTTCTTATTCCAAAAAGTACGATTCTTGCTTGATACAACGTCTGGGTTCATTAACACTGAGCAAAACGATACGATTCGTCGATTCTCGATTTTACCAAGTATGTTAGCGCCACCAATGCTGATCGCGAGTATCTATGGTATGAACACTGAAGTATTGCCTTTTGCTCATGGTAAAAGTAGTTTTATCGCAGTCTTATTAATCATTATTGGCTTTTTTATTGGCCCTATCATTTATTTCCGCTGGAAAAAGTGGATTTAAAGCCTGTCCATATTCACTAATCCTTTAGATAAAAAAAGCACCTAAATTTAGGTGCTTTTTTTATCTTTGCATAATCAGACCAAATGTAGATCTTCTTGCAAATGGCAAGCTTGAATGATTTTCAGCATCTTCTCTGGAACATTTTTAAAATGTAATCCAGACTTCTGTGGCGTCTGACGTAACCATTGAACTAACACCGCCAATGCTAACGTATTACCATGCTCAAGCTGTTTTAAATCAACAATTAGAGGAAAGCTAGTCTGCTTTTTAATAATTGCCAATCCAGCTTGATATTGTTGTTCAGCATTTTCAAAATCGATTTTGCCTGAAACAACTAACTCTTGGTTAAGATACTGAACCACTCTTCACCTACTTATTTTTGTTTGTTCTGATTAACAGCAGCATCTGCATCAGGTTGGAACGTAGCAATTGCTTTATTTAAATCGCCACCATTACGCTTAACAGTTGCAGCAAACTGGTTGCGGAACTGTAATCCTAAATCAATACCAGAAACATTGATGTTACGGATTTTCCACTGCGAACCTTTGTCAGCCAACTGGAACGACACAGGAATTTTATCGCCATTGTGGTTGAAGTCTAAAGTTACAACAGGGTTTTTGCCTGCTGTCGCTTTATAAGGACGCATGGTGTAAGTCTGGTTTGTATACTTAGCAAATGCACTACCGTAATTCTCAATTAATGTATTACGGAAGTTTGTTTCAAACTGAGCACGCTGTGCAGCCGTACTATACTGATTTGTCGCATAAGTACCCATCACAATACGAGTGAACGCTTGTGAGTCAACATACGGATCTAAATTTTGACGTATGATTGATTTAACTAAAGCAGGGTTGTTTTGCAACTTGGCATGATCTGTTTTTAAACGAGCAATCAAACCATCAGCAACACGCTTAATAAAATCAGGTGGTGCTTCTGAAGGTGCAGCAAAAGCTGTACCAGCAATCATAGTAGACAAAACACTTGCTGTCAGGGTTTGTTTAAACAACTTATTCACCTGGAACCACTCCTTCAAATAATCTCTTACTCAACAAATGACGGCTGTGCGCTGCTGTCAGTACTTGCAGGAGCTTTTTCTTCTGCTGAGGATGATGAACCAGCGGCAACTTTACCTGCGCCACCACCAGTAATAAATTTACTAATTAAATCTTCTAAATCCATCGTTCCTTGGGTATTAGAAATTGTATCGCCACGTTTAAGGTAGTTAAGACCACCACCCGGTACGATTTTTAAATATTTCTCACCCAATAAACCATTGGTTGCAACCATTATATAAGCATCTTCATCAATACTGGTGATGGATGACATGTTACTGATCAGTTGCTGTTCCATTGTTTTTTGTTGCGCTGGAGTCGCTTGCGTATAATCAGAACTATAACGTAATTCGTCTAAAGCATTTTTTTGAACTTCTTTTAACTGTTCAGCATTAAAACTTGTCAGTTTTCCATCAAGGTCAAAAGTTACTGTAGCTAAACGTGTAACCGGATCAAGCGTGATTGAATCAACACGACCAATTGTTACACCGCTCATCGTTACTTTAGCACGTGGTTTAAGTCCGTTAACATTATCAAACTGAGCTTTCATGGTGTAACCTTCGCTCAAGTTTGTACCCACCAAACCACTTACTTTCATCGCTAAAAAGAATAAAGCAATACCGAAGATAATGACAAAGATACCTACGGCCAGCTCACTAGTACGTGATTTCATTAAATCCCTCCGAACATGACCGCAGTCAACACGAAATCAAAACCTAAAACACATAATGAAGAATATACAACCGTCCGGGTCATTGCCGTTGCAATGCCTTCAGGTGTTGGATCACATGCATACCCTTGGAAAACAGCAATCCATGTACAAAGTAAAGCAAATACAATGCTCTTAATGATGCCATTTACAACGTCATGGCCAAATTGAACATTATTTTGCATACCACTCCAGAAGGAGCCTTCATCAACGCCAAGAAAGTCAACACCAACCAATTTACCGCCAACGATACCAATCGCAGCAAAGATAACAGTTAACATTGGCAAACTGACCATGCCAGCCCAAAGACGTGGTGATACGATTTGCTTTAAAGGATCAACACCAATCATTTCCATACTGGCAAGCTGTTCACTTTGTTTCATTGAACCAATTTCAGCAGTTAATGCAGAACCTGCTCGTCCAGCAAATAGTAAAGCAGCAACAACTGGTGCAAGCTCACGCAGTAAAGTTAAAGACACCATAGTGCCTAGCATTGATTCACTACCAACATTGACCAATATTGAGTAGCCTTGCAATCCGAGTACCAGACCAATAAATAAACCTGATACCGTGATAATAAGTAAAGACATTACCCCTACACGATGCATTTGATAGACGAAACGTCCAAAACCGCCTGCTGAAGGTAATGAAAAAATAATTTGTAAGAGCATCAGTGCCGCAACACCAATCCCTCGAATCCGCTCAATAACGAGTCTACCTAACCAGGCAATCGTATTCATGGACGAACCTCGTTATCTAAATAAGCTTGGTGGCTAAACTGGTACTCAACCGGACCTTCTGCAGAACCGGTTAAGAACTGTTTTACAAATGGAGAAGCATATTTTTGCAATTCTTCTGGTGTTCCTTCCCCTTGGATTTTTCCTTCTGCCACAACATAAATGTAATCGGCAATAGATAGGGTTTCAGGAACATCATGCGAAACAATAATGGTGGTTAAATCCAAAGCTTCTCGCAATGAGCGTATGAGACGTGTTAAAACACCTTTTACAATCGGGTCCTGCCCTGCAAAAGGTTCGTCATACATAATTAAATCTGGATCAAGCGCAATTGCACGAGCTAAAGCAACTCGTCGATTCATACCACCCGATAGCTCAGTAGGCATAAGCTGTTCTGTTCCACGCAGGCCAACAGACTCAAGCTTTAAAGCGACCAGTTCAGCAATCAGATTTTCAGAAAGCTTAGTATGCGCACGAATTGGAAAAGCGACATTTTCATACACCGACATATCGGTAAATAAAGCACCACTTTGGAATAGCATTCCCATACGTGCACGCGCTGCAAACAATTCCTGACGTGACATTTGAGCAATATCTTTACCATCAAGCAAAACTTCACCATGATCGGGAACAAGCTGCCCACCAATCAGACGTAATAAAGTCGTTTTACCTGTACCAGATGGTCCCATGATGGCCGTAATCTGGCCTCGACGTATATTTAAACTAATATTGTCATAAATGACGCGTTCCCCTCGATTAAAACTCAAATTTTTCACTTCAATGAGTGACTGAGTCGAGAGAGGAGTTTTATTATTCATAATGGCAATCATTCCTGCACTTTTATGCCCGCATACTATAACACTGAATTTTGAGAATCTTGTTGTAATTTTGACAAAAGCGAAACAAGCTCATTCATCAATATGAGCTAGATTTTGAAAAGATTTTTACTGATTGAGAACTTGAAACTGATCTACGAAATGGCCAGTTAATAAAGCATAGGCAAAATAGATTCCATTACACAAAGCGAGTGCAATAAAAAGGTATGGCAAACCATGTTGAAGTAATAATTTACTCAACCATGCCAAAGGAGTCTCTTTTCGCTTACTTTTACGCATTATTACAATAAATGTTGAACTATTTCACATTTTGTTATTTTATAACAAAACTGAAAAATAAAAAAGGCCAGTATGTTAACTGGCCTTTTTTTAAATCTTTTTAAGATTAACGGTCGAATTTACGACGACGTTCACCACGAGATTCTTGATTAAAATGTTCTTCACGAACTGCGCGACGTGGACGGTCTTCACCACCAAAACTACGTTTTGGACGATCACCGAAACCACCTTCACGACGTGGACGATCTTCGCCACCAAAACTACGTTGTGGACGGTCACCAAAACCGTTTTCACGACGAGGTTTATAATCTACGCGATTACCACGGTTGTCATCATTTGAATCAAAACGAGGCTTATCGTTAAAACCACCTTCACGACGAGGGCGATCAGAGTTGAACTCACGACGTGGACGATCTTCACCACCAAAGCTACGTTTTGGACGATCTTCAAAACCACCTTCACGACGTGGACGGTCAGAGTTGAACTCACGACGCGGACGATCTTCACCACCGAAGCTACGTTTTGGACGATCTTCAAAACCACCTTCACGACGTGGACGGTCAGAGTTGAACTCGCGACGCGGACGATCTTCACCACCGAATGGGCGATCACCACGTGGTTTATCATCAAAGCTACGACGCGGACGGTCATCACGACCACCTTCACGGCGTTTGAAGTTACTTTCGCCTTCAAAACGACGACCACCGCCGAAACCGCCACCACGACGACCATCACGACCACCGTTGCCGCCACGACCGCGACCACCGCCATCACGACCTGAACGAGCAGGAGGTGGAGATGGCTCTAAACCTTCAATTTCAGAAACACTTAAACGTGCTTCTAAATATTCTTCAAGTGCACGAATCTTACCGCGCTCACGATAAGTCGCTAAAGTAATTGCCTGACCTGTACGACCCGCACGGCCTGTACGACCAATACGGTGTACGTAGTCTTCATGCTTCATCGGTAAGCCGAAGTTAATTACGTGTGAAATTGTTGGAACGTCAAGACCACGAGCAGCAACGTCAGTTGCAACTAAGATTTTTGCACGACCTTCACGGATACTACGTAAACGACGGTTACGAACTGTTTGTGGCATTGCACCGTGAAGTGCAACAACTGAATGACCTGCTTCAGCAAGCTCTTCAGCCAACATATCAGTGTCTTCTTGAGTGCTTGCAAAAACTACAGCTTGATCTAAGTTTTCATCACTTAACCAATGTGTAAGTAATTTTTTCTTATGCTCAAAACCATCAGTCCAATGCAATGTTTGAGTAATATCTGTATTGGTTGAATGACCTGTTTCAATTGCAATACGCATTGGATCTTTCATCATGCATGCTGCAAGACGAATAATACGATCAGCAAATGTTGCAGAGAACATTAATGTTTGTTTACGGTTAGCCGCTAATTCGCTGATTGCCTCTAAGTCTTCAGAGAAACCTAGATCAAGCATACGGTCCGCTTCATCAACGATTAAAGCATCTACTTGGTCTAATTTAATTTGACGACGGTTTACCAAGTCAAGTAAACGACCTGGAGTTGCAACAACAACTTGCGCGCCTTTTAACTGTTGAATTTGTTTAGCAAACGGCATACCACCCATAATGGCAGCAATACGAACACCTTTCATATGACGTACAAATGCGATTGCATCTTGGCTTACTTGTTGTGCTAATTCACGAGTAGGAGAAATTACCAAAATATTTGGTTGAGTTACAGCTTTCATGCGTTCTTTGAACGGAACGAAAGTTTCTTGACCTGCCAAGTTATTTAATGTCGGCAACAAGAATGCAGCAGTTTTACCAGAACCAGTCTGGCTAGAAACTAAAAGGTCTTTACCTTCTAAAGCTGCAGGAATAGATTGTTCTTGCACAGGAGTCGGGGTAGTAAAACCTAAACCTTCAAGCGCTTGTTGTAAGGTTTCATGCAAAGAAAATTCGGCAAAAGTTTTGCTCATAGAGAGTTTCACCCTAATGGGTGCTCCATTTTTAATAAGTACAAAATAGACATCGGCACAAAGCGGCAAAGCAAAATTAGCTGAACCTTATTATTCAGCGGCAATCCGAGTAACGACGATGTGGATTAAACGCACGCTTGATTACGGCCGAACCTGAAGAATCGCTGAGCGATCGGGGCGCAAGAAATGGTCCTCTCTATGGACAGCGTGCGCTTACAATGAATAGAACAGAATGTTCAGGTAATGAACGGAAATTTAAGTGCGTGGGCGGATTATAGCAGAAAGAATTTAAAAGTCATGTGTTTTAATCAACTTTATCGTTATTTCTATTATTATTTCTATTTTACCGATCATTAAAAAATTAAAACCCTCTATAAAAAGAGGGTTTTAACTCACAAAGCGTTTCTCAATTATTTTGCAGCTTTATCCCAAGCAGGAACTACTGTTTGCATTAATGGTTTTAGCATTTTAAGTGAACAAGCAAGCACTTGACCATTTTCAAGTGAATCATTTCCACCACGAGCATCAACCACTACACCGCCTGCTTCTTTAATAATAAGTTCACCAGCAGCGATATCCCATGGTTTTAAACCAAGTTCAAAGAAACCATCGAAACGACCAGCAGCAACATAAGCTAAATCTAGAGCAGCTGAACCACCACGACGGATTTGAGCACCCGCTTGAGTAACAGCTAATAATGAAGCAAAGTGCTGCTCTGCATAAGATACGATTTCACCAGCACGTTTAGCACGATAAGGATGGCCTACTGCCAAGAACGTATTTTCTAAGCTATCTTTTACATTTACACGAATACGGCGTTGGTTCATCACCGCACCACGACCGCGACTTGCAGAGAACAATTCGTCACGTACAGGGTCATAAATTACGCCGTGCTGAGTAACGCCTTTGTGTTGAACTGCAATAGAAATACAGAAATGAGGGAAACCATTAATGAAGTTTTGCGTGCCATCAAGTGGGTCAATTACCCAGCACCAGTCTGCATCGTGGCCTTTGCCTTCTTGCAAACCGAACTCTTCACCTAAGAAGCTATGGTTTTTATAACTTTTACGTAATGTATCAATCGTTAATTGTTCTAAATAACGATCTACACGTGTTACAGGACCATCAATGCCTTTTTCTTCAACTTGCAAATCGAGTTTATGACGATTTTGATGCGCTTTTAAAAGCTCTTGACCAACTGTTTGAGCCGCACGCGCAGCCATCACCACCATAGGTTCCATTGAACACCCACTACAATACAAATTTGAAGATTTTGACAAAGAATAATGCATAAAAGCGCATACATTTTAGCAAATGAATGCGCTTTATGGGAAAAAATGTTTCAAAAATTTTATTAACGGATTAAACGACCTGATTTTGCTTAAGCCAAGCTCTCTCAATTGAGTTCAAGATACCTTTCGCATCTAAACCACAATCTTGCAGCATTTGATTATGTGAAGCCTGATGCAAGAATGAGTCTGGCAAACCTAAGTTAATGATAGGTTTAACAATTTGCTCTTGTGCCATAAACTCATTTACTGCACTACCCGCTCCACCCATAATCGCATGTTCTTCAACTGTCACGAATAAATGAGTATGTTCAGCCAAGTCTCGAATCATTTGCTCATCAAGCGGTTTTACAAAGCGCATATTTACAACACGCACACCAACATCGTGTTTTTGTGCAAGTTGCTCGGCAGCTTCTATAGCAACCATGACACGGCTACCAAATGCTAGAACTGTAATTTGCTCATCACTATTTGGTTTAATTTCTGCAACGATTTCAGCTTTACCTAATTCAAGAACCGTCATTTCTTTTTGAATTTCGACACCCACACCTGCACCACGTGGGTAACGTACTGCGGCAGGACCATTATAGGCATAGGCTGTATGAAGCATTTGACGGCATTCATTTTCGTCTTTTGGCGCCATAATCACCATATTCGGTACAGTACGCATATAGGCATAGTCATATGCACCTGCGTGTGTTGGGCCATCTTCACCCACTAGACCGGCACGATCAATACCGAAAGTTACATCAAGGTTTTGCAATGCAACATCATGAATAAGTTGATCATAACCACGCTGCAAGAATGTCGAATAAATTGCAACAACAGGTTTTAGCCCTTCACAAGCCATACCAGCTGCAAGTGTTACGGCATGCTGCTCTGCAATTGCGACATCAAAGAAACGCTGTGGGAATTGCTTGGCAAACTTAACCATGCCCGAGCCTTCACACATAGCAGGTGTGATCGCAAGCAACCGCTCATCTTGAGCAGCTTCATCGCATAACCATTCACCAAAAACATCCGAATACTTTGGTGGGGCTTTCCCGCCTGAAGTCGCATTAATTTTACCAATCGCATGGTAAGTAATCGGGTCAGCTTCAGCAGGAGCAAAGCCTTTGCCTTTTTTAGTATAAACGTGAACTAAACGTGGACCTTTACGCTTTTTAAGTGCATTGAACACTTGAACTAACTGATTGACATCGTGCCCATCAAATGGTCCAAAATAATCAAAACCAATTGCTTTAAATAGGTTATCTGCAGCATCGGTTGCCGATTGGTGTAATCGAGAGTTATAGGTCCATTTTGGATGTGGCTGGATATAAGCTTCACCATGTTCATTTACATTGACTAAATGACCTTTTTCCCAAATTGCAGCTAAATGCTTAGCGAAGCCGCCAGTACTGCAAGAAATGGACATGTCATTGTCATTGAGTACAACAATCAAGTCAGCATCATGTGCAACCGCATCATTCATAGCCTCAAATGCCATGCCTGCTGTCATTGCACCATCACCTACGATACAAACAACTTCACATGGGTCATTTTGATAACGGCGTGCAAGTGACATACCTAGGCCAGCTGAAATCGCTGTTGACGAATGCCCTACCCCAAAGGTATCAAAAACCGATTCTTCTCTGGCAGGAAAAGCTGCTAATCCATTTTTTGAACGGATAGTTGTAATTTGTTCACGGCGACCAGTCAGGATTTTATGTGGATATGCTTGATGTCCTACATCCCAAACTAACCGGTCATTTGGTGTATTAAAACAATAATGCAGCGCAACCGTCAGCTCAACCACGCCGAGGTTAGCACCGAAATGGCCACCACTCTGGCCTGCTGCATATAAAATATATTGACGCAACTCATCAGCCACTTGAACCAGTTGGCTATGCTCGAGCTGACGTAATTGTTGAGGATGATCAATTGCATCTAACAATGGCGTAACAGGGCGTTGAGTTGGAATTTCGGTATACAACATATGTGGCAAAGCCTTTATAAGCCTGGCAAATCCTAAGCTGGGTCAAAATGGGTCGATCATACAATCGAATGAAGTCACCTTCAATCAGCCACATTTGCGAACGAGATCATGCAAAGCAGTCTCTCATACATTATGGGTATGGTTGGCAGATTATCCTGAATAATCTGACTATTTATCAACTATTATCGTCTTCTTTATACAAAAAAGAAAACCTTAGTGTGCAAAATGATTATGACAATTCGACCAATCTCCCAGCATTACGCTATACTTTAAACCGTTTTCGGTTAAAAGATGAGTTAATCTGTGCCTATAGAGTTCATTGCAACATCAAAACTCCCGACCGCTTTTGGTGAATTCAATATTTCTGTGTTTCAAGATCCCGTTACAGGTGAAGAACATGTGGCACTTTCTAAAGGGTTAGAAAATCCGCCAACAGGCCCTGTTTTGGTTCGTGTACATTCTGAATGCTTAACAGGTGATGCTTTTGCGTCATTAAAATGTGATTGTGGCCCACAATTACAAGCCACTCAAAAACTCATCAATGAAGCAGGACAAGGTGTAATTTTATATTTACGCCAAGAAGGTCGTGGAATTGGTTTAACCAATAAAATTCGTGCCTATGCTTTGCAAGATCAGGGTCACGATACAGTAGATGCCAATTTACTACTGAATTTACCTGCCGATGCACGCCGTTACGATATGTGTAGCATTATGCTCGATCACTTAAAAGTAAAAGAAGTGAAATTAATTACCAATAATCCTTTGAAAATTCAGGCACTCAAAGATCAGGGTATTAATGTCGTAGATCGTGTACCGTTAACTGTCGGCCGCAATCCTTTTAATGAACAATATTTAAAAACCAAACGTGAAAGAATGGATCACCTTTATCAAAAAGATGATTTTTGATTCCAATTCCAAAATTTAAAAACAATATTTAAGGGATTTTTTCAAGATTTAGAAAAAATCCCTTACTTTTTTTATGGTTTTATGTTTTGATGTATTTAATTTATATCAATCATCTTTGAGGGTCATTATGCAACATCCGACTTCCACAGATATTCAACGTGTCCGCGAATTTCTCCTCGATTTACAAGCCCGTATTTGTGCTGGTTTAGAACAACAAGAAAAAGCTGGCGGTGGTACGGCAGAATTTATTATTGATGATTGGGAACGCCCTGAAGGCGGCGGCGGTCGTTCACGTGTGCTGCAAAATGGTACAGTGATCGAAAAAGGTGGTGTGATGTTTTCTCACATCAACATTAGTAAACTTCCTGCGTCTGCTACAGAACGTCACCCTCAAATTGCAGGAGCTAAAGCTCAGGCACTAGGTGTTTCTTTAGTTATTCATCCTAAAAACCCAAATATTCCGACCTCTCATGCAAATGTCCGTTTATTCGTTGCAGAACGTGAAGGACAAGATCCGATTTGGTGGTTTGGTGGTGGTTTTGATTTAACGCCATTTTATCCAGATGACCAAGATGTTTTAAATTGGCATCAAGCTGCTTACGACTTATGTAAACCTTTTGGTGACAATGTTTATGCTGAACATAAGCAATGGTGTGATGATTACTTTTATTTAAAGCATCGTGATGAACAGCGTGGTGTGGGTGGCTTATTTTTTGATGATTTAAATTGCTGGGATTTCGAAACTTGCTTTAAATATATTCAAGCTGTAGGCAATGGTTATTTAAATGCCATTTTGCCAATTTTCGAAAAACACCGTGAACAGCCCTATACCGAAGCTCAACGAGAATTTCAGCTTTATCGCCGCGGTAGATATGTTGAATATAACTTGGTTTATGACCGTGGTACGTTGTTTGGATTACAAACAGGTGGCCGTATCGAGTCTATTTTAGTCAGCCTACCTAATTTAGCTGCATGGTCTTATCGTCCTGAATGGGATGAAGACTCTCCAGAGAAGCGTTTAACTGACTATTACTTAAAACCTCGTGATTGGTTAGGTTTAAAAGAAAAAGTCGCTTAATTTTTTGTTTTGGGGATTCTTTGGCTTCCACCCTAAAGAATCTCCTTTTTTGATTTCAATTTTCCTTCCTTCATTCAAATATTTTTTCTTGTGTTATTTTGACTTATAGTGAGGCCTGCTGAATATTCAGCATAGGCTTTATCTGCTTTATGCCATTTTAAAATTTTGGATACAAGAATGACCAAACAGTTTGCAGTAATTGGCAACCCGATCGAACAATCACGCTCGCCTGAATTGCATCATGCTTTCGCTCAAAAAACAGGTGTTGATCTAAACTATCAAAAACGTCTCGCTCCTCTAGATGGTTTTGAGTCAAGCATGCGCAGTTTCTTTGCAGAAGGCGGCAGTGGCATGAATGTTACTGTTCCCTTTAAAGAGCAAGCTTTTGCTTTATGTGATGTTTTAACCGAGCGTGCCCAAATTGCTAAAGCTGTAAATACCTTGTGGATGGAAAATGGCAAATTGCATGGTGACAATACAGATGGCCAAGGCCTAGTCGCCGCAATACAAGCTTTAGATTGGAACTTAGAAAATACAACTATTTTAATTTTAGGAGCTGGTGGTGCAACTCGTGGTGTCATTTATCCACTGGTACAGGCTGGCGCTAAAAAGATCGTCATTGCCAACCGAACCCTCGCTCGTGCAGAACAACTTGTAGATGACTTAAAAACAGCAGTTCCACAAGCCCAATTACAAGCAATTTCTCTAAATGATTTAGACGGCGATTTTGATATTGTAATTAATGCAACTTCTGCAAGTCTTTCAGGTGATGCTTTACAACTTCCTGAAAAATTACAGTTCAAATATGCGTATGAAATGGCTTATGGCAAACCTTCTAGTTTCCTTGATCAGGCGAAACAGCGTAATGTGCCTTATGCAGAAGGTTTTGGTATGTTAGTAGGCCAAGCCATCGAAGCTTTTTATATCTGGAATGGTGTAAAACCAGAGTTAAAAGATTTTCTATAATTAAAAAAAGAACCTACATCAAGTAGGTTCTTTTTTTTATCTCATTTACTATTTTTTAGCAGCGACCATTTGCTTATAAACATCTCGGAAAATTTCATAATCAATAAATTCATTATGTTCAGGTTTTAACTTCTGAATTGTTTTTTCCGTAAGCTGTTGTTTACGCGCGGCCACATAAACGTTTCCTAAAATATCAGCCGTTTCTGATAACAAATGCTTTTCTTCAGCAGAAACACCATTTTGTTTTTCAAATTCTAACTGATACTGCTTTGAGAACAGTTGGGCTGGTTGTTTATATTGCTTCTGTAGTTTCTGCCAAGCTTCACGCCCTGCTTTACCTTGCATAGTCTCTATTACAATATGATCTACAGCACGCCCTAACTCATGGTCAAACTGTTCATCCTGTTCAAGATGATGCTTTTTCTGTAAAGCAGTAATACGCTCTAAAGCTTTTCCTTGAGGGTTATAGGTATCTTCTTCCGAGAACCAGTAAGCATAAACCTCTGCAATTTCTTGTAGCTGTTGAACAGAGTAATATTTGATATATGACGGTTTTTCAGCTGTTAATTTGGCAATAAATACTGCTTTATAAGTTTTGTCATAAGCATGCGTTGCATCATAGGTTTTATCAGCCAGTACAGCCAGATTTGCATCTAAATCTTGTACATCACTATGTGTGCCTACCGGATGCTCTAAAACATCACCTTGTCCAAGCTTTTCTCCAAAACCTTTAATAAAGTTTTCGAGCATAGAACCTTTACTTGCTTCAGCTACAGACTTGGCCTGTTTAAGCTGCTTTTGATCAATTGAGGTTGCTTTACCGTAGTTTAAAATTTGCATGTCCGCTTTAATATTAAAGCTATGTTTAAACTCAGCTGGCGTATAAGCAACATCATAGGTCATGTTCACTGCACGACCTTTATCATCTAAAGCCACATCAATCGTGATTGGATTTCTTTGCTTAGGTAAAGCTTGCTCAATTTCGGCCTTGTGTTTTAGCCATAAAGCTTTAAATGCTTCATCATTGATAAACTGGTTTTGGTTATAAGCTTCAAAAGTTTGTTTTAAAGTGTCTCGGCGAGACTTGGTTTGAACTTTTTCAGCACTTGCCGCACTCTGATCTAGCACATCAATGTCATAAACTTGGCAATAATTAATATCACCTAAAGCAACCGGTTTTTTCAGTGACTTTAATTCAATACATTGATCTTCGGTAAGCGTTACAGCGTCTTCACCTTGTGCATCCTGTACACCACCTGCAGCTGCTTCTTCACTGCCATTTTGATCTTCAGAAACTGATGCATCTGCTGCTGCCGGAGCTTGTGCTGCCGTAGTTAAATTGTCCTCACCTGCGTCATTTGATGAAAGAGCACCATCAAAGTGTGCATTGATTAAACTATACAATTCCTGACTTACAGCAGCGGCATCATCAGAAGAAACTTTTTGTTCTTCTTTATTAACTGCGCCTTTTTTCGCTTCAGAAGCGGCAAGCTCTTTTGCTACTTTTTCAGCCATTTTTTGGTTATCAAAACCTAATACACTTTTTTGAAGATATTTATCATTGACCTGACCATACAGCTCAACTTCTAAAAGCAACTCTTCAATGGTGGTTTTCAAACGAATTTTGTCAACTGCCCCAGCCTTACGATCAGTCTCTGTCAAAGATACACGTTGTAAGTTTTGCGGGTCAGCCAAACGATAAGAAACCGCGCTAGAAGCTTTAAGATATTCAATAAACTTCTTCGTATCGACATTTTTAAAGAAGTCTTTATATTTTGAAAAATCAATATAAGCCAAATTATTTTGATTTTCTTTATTGACTAAATACGGCATTAAACCGAAGTAATTTACGTAAAACTTATAATTTTCCAGATCAAGCACCATTGGCAATTTTGCCTGAACCAATAGCGTTGGTTTTTCATATTTAGCAGTAAGGTTAAATGAACCCATTTTTTGACGGTAATGAATTGAGCCATCATAGCTAAATTGAAGATCATTTAATAAATTAATTAATACGGCGTTTACTTTTTCAGAACGTGCTGAGGACCCCAAATCACCTTGTTCATTTGCAATAGCTGCATATAGGGTTTGTTTCTGAGCTTTACTTAAACCAACTTTTTGCTCACGTAAATATTGATCAACTTTCTTTTGTAATTCGGCATCAAGTTTTGGACTATTTTCAGCTTTTCCATTTTGCTTTATTTGTGATGGATCAACCGTGATTTTAAAGTTTCCGCGATAGTCATAACTTGGATATTCATACATCGCATTAACGCTTTGAATGGCCTTTTGCTCTAAATTCGCAGATGCCACTTGTGGACGCACGCCGTGTTGTGCACATGCAGTCAAGCCCAAACTAAATAAACATAAACTGAGATATTTTAAATGCATAACCTTTTTTAAAACCTTATCGCTTTATCTTTTTAACAAAACTTGCTAAAAATAAAAAAATTAGTTGTTTTTTCACATAAAAGTATAAGACCTGACTTTATCAGAAAATATAATTTCCAGTGTATTTATTTTCGACAAAATTCGCTTTTCTGACATTCTTTTCGGGTGTGATTAACATTGTATTTTTATCATGCGAGTGAATAATCAAATCATCGATTCAGATAATCCCACAATGTCTTACAATTAGGATTAAAGCCATGCCAGCATATAAAGCTCCCCTACACGATATCCGCTTCTTAATGAATGAAGTATTAGACTATCCTGCTCACTATAAAACTTTATCAAATGGTGAAAGTGCAGATCCAGATACTGTAGATATGATTCTTGAAGGTGCGGCAGATTATTGTGAAAACGTACTCTCTCCCCTTAACCAATCTGGCGATGAAGAAGGTTGCCATTTTGACAATGGCGAAGTGAAAACACCAAAAGGTTTTAAAGAAGCTTATGACCAGTTTGTAATGGGTGGCTGGCAAGGACTTTCTTATCCTGAAGAATTTGGTGGCCAAGGCCTTCCAATGTCTTTAAACCTGATTAAATCAGAGATGATGGGTACAGCGAACTGGTCATTTACCATGTATCCGGGTTTAAGCTCAGGTTGTATGAATACGATTTTGCAATTCGGTACAGATGAGCAAAAACAAACCTATATGCCTAAACTTGTTGAAGGTACATGGAGCGGCACAATGTGCTTAACCGAACCTCAATGTGGTACAGACTTAGGTCAGGTAAAAACTAAAGCTGAACCTCAAGCTGATGGTACTTATAAAATTTCTGGTACAAAAATCTTCATTTCTGCTGGTGAACACGATTTAACTGAGAACATTATTCACATCGTGCTTGCACGTCTTCCAGATGCGCCAGCAGGTACACGAGGTATTTCTTTATTTATCGTTCCTAAGTTTATTCCAACCACTGATGGTGGCGTAGGTGAACGTAACACTGTTAGCTGTGGTTCAATCGAACACAAAATGGGTATTCGTGCTTCTGCAACGGCTGTATTGAACTTTGACAACGCTACAGGCTACCTCATTGGTGAAGTAAACAAAGGCTTACATGCGATGTTTACTTTTATGAACACTGCGCGTATTGGTACTGCGGTTCAAGGTATTGCACATGCTGAGTTATCTTTCCAAGGTGCTCTACCTTATGCCAAAGAACGTATGTCTATGCGTGCCCTTTCTGGTAAAAAAGATCCAGATAAAGTGGCTGATGCGATTATTCACCATGCTGATGTACGTCGTATGTTATTAACTCAAAAAGCGATCGCTGAAGGCGGTCGTTCAATGATCTATTACGCAGCACAACTTGCTGACAAAATGACAGACGCTTTGACGCGCGGTGACCAAGCTGCATTTGAAGATTATGATGACAAACTTGGTTTCTATACACCAATTTTGAAAGGTTTCTTGACTGAGCTTGGCCTAGAAGCTGCTAACCATGGTATGCAAGTGTATGGTGGCCATGGTTACATCAAAGAATGGGGTATGGAGCAAATCGTACGTGATGCTCGTATTTCTACTTTATACGAAGGAACAACTGGTGTTCAGGCACTCGACTTGATTGGTCGTAAAGTGTTGTTAAGCTCAAAAGGTAAAGTAGTGCGTGAATACACTGCTGAAATCTTAAAATTCTGTGCAACACATGCACGTAATAAATACTTACGTCGTTTCGCTTGGGATTTAACAAAGCTTTGTGCTCAATGGAACACTTTAACTGTTCGTATCATGCTTGCTGCACGTAAAGACCGTGACATCGTATCTTCTGCTTCTGTAGATTTCTTGATGTTCTCAGGCTATGTCATGATGGCTTATTTCTGGGCTCAACAAGCCGTAGTTGCTTCTGAAAAATTAGAAGCAGGTGACGGTAAAGAAACTCCTGAATTCTATAAAGCAAAAATTAAAGTTGCTGATTTCTACTTCGACCGTTTATTACCACGTGCACAAGGTCATGCAGAATCAATGGTAACGACTTCTCGTACACTTACTTCATTACCAGTTGAACACTTTAGCTTCGACTACTAATAAGTAAGTAGTAAAATAAAAAAGAGCGCAATTAATATTGCGCTCTTTTTTATTGAATTAAAATAACTTTATTCTTTATTAAGTACATAAGCTTTTGTAGGAACAAAATAGTTTTGTTCTAAAAACTCACGATTTTTACCATAATCGCTATAGAACAGTTTTTCTAAATTTACGATTAATTTCTGTTTCGAAATAATATTAAAGTAGAAGTTAACATCTGATGTTGGACACTGAATCTTTAACTCATGAGCAGCAGAATCAACTTTCCACTTTAATGAAGGACATAATCGATTGATGACTGCACTTTTTGCACCATCTTTATTACTGATTCGCCCAAAATGAACAACGTTCCAATACGCAGTGCCATCAGGTAATAAGTTTAAAATATATTCCGCTTCACCTGTTTCACAATCAGCAAAATTATCTTCACATGAAATACGGGTATGATAGCGACCTGCATATTGTTGATCTGATTCAGATATTTTAGATGTCTGATCTGGGGCACCATCGGGTAAAAAAGTTCGCCCTGCTGCATCATCCAACGTTTTAACTGCAGTCGTACTTTTAACTAGACTATTATCATGTTTAGAAGTCGTTGCTACCGCTGAGTGATCCTTAGAATCGGCATGATTTGCATCACAGGCACTCAGCGCCATACATAAGATGGCTGCCAAACCTAAATATTTAATTAAAAGACCAGACCACTTCAAAGACATATACATCATTCACATACAACAGCAATGTGACTGTTCAAATTATGATTTAAGAACACTACCATTACTGCTACAAACACTTTTAGCCCCGAAAGGGTGCATTTTAGTAGATGTTGCTTTCATTCATTTAAATCATTTACATATTTTAACTATTTTTAATTTTATCGGACTTTAATTAGTTAATTTTGTCACCATATTTCTATTAACCAAGGGAAATAACAAACCTTGTCATTTATATATTTGAGGAGAACTACATGACCAATTCTGGTTTATATCGCTCGAACCGACAAAGCATGATCGCCGGTGTAATGGGCGGTATTGCTGAACGTTTTGGTTGGAACGCAAATTTATTACGCATTATTTTCGTATTGGTCTCGGTAATGAGTGCGGCTTTCCCAGGAATTTTAGTCTACTTGGTATTATGGTTAGTTATTCCGAAAAGACAGCCTGAACAAGTACAAGGTTATCAACAACCTGTTCGTACTGTACGAGAAGAACAAATACATTAAATCACTTAGTTTATTTTGGTCGCTACGGTTGCATCCCCTAATCAACCGTAGCTTTTTTTATGCTTAAAATTATAGTTTTCGATTTAACTGCTGTTGTAATGCCGCGATCATATCTGCACGGCTAATGATTCCTATCAGTTTTCGCTCTTCAACAACAGGAATATAGTTAAATGACTTCTCAACAAAGTAAGGTACAAGATCTTGAATAGGCTGAGTTGGTAGTACAGTAACAACTCGACGACTCATAATTTGCTTTACATAATGTTGCCATGAGTTTCTTGGATCGGCTGCCCCTTTAAACCACTCCACAACTTCATATAGTGCTAAAGTTCCTACCAAATGGTTTTCTGCATTGACCACAGGTAAGCTCATCAAGTTCACTTGTTTAAATTTATCTAATGCCTGATGAATATCATCATCTTCATGTAGTTTAATCACATCACGGCTCATAATATCCTGACAGGCATATTGGTTCACCATGCGTTCATTGGCATGTTCTTGCGCTTCTAAAATGATTTTTTCTAAATCGTACTGACTAATATCTAATAGTTCAGTGTGATGCTCTAATGCATATTCAATATCTTTTGGCTGAATTGAGACTTTTTGAGTTGGCGTTGGGTCTTTACTACGTTCATTTAAGTGTGCAGTAACCGGATAATGCCGTCCAATCAGTCGATTAAAAAATATGGCGAAACCGAGTAGAAGTAATGAATTGAGTAGAACTGGATAGAAAACAAAATAGAAACCTAATTTGTGAATAGCCGCACCACCCAACACAGCCGTAATCGCAACTGCACCACTCGGTGGGTGCAAAGAGTCAGTGGTCATCATTAAAAATATAGCAAGCCCTACAGCCACACTAAAAGCCGTAGTTAAATCCGGAATGTACTGTGCACAGGCTACGCCAATAATAGCGGCTAAGGTATTACCAACAATAACATTCCAGGGCTGAGCCAGCGGACTGGTCGACACAGCAAATAAGAGAACTGAGGAAGCTCCCATAGGTGCAATGTACCATGCATTAATTCCACCTAAAACATACCAGCTAATTAAGGAAGAAATTGCTAAACCGCATAGCGCTCCAACGCCACAAAGCAACCGTTCTTTTAGTGGTAAAACCTTAAAATTCGGTTTTAAAATCTGTAACCATTCTGGCTGTATAACACTCACAGTACACCTTAGGGGATATGCCGTTATTTATAACGGGCAAAAGTATACGCCCAAAGCCACATAAAGTGCATTTAAATTATATCTTTCAATTATCAGAAAACCTGTTGAATATATTCTTACTATTTGAAAATTTTAATATTCCATCAATTTTTCATTTAAATAACGCCAGTAACGTTTCGGCAAATATTGCACATGGAGCTTTATATTCTGGCGTTCTGTAATATTTACGCTCTTAAAATAATCTTTCCAAAGCTGATCATACAAAACTTCTTGCTCATCTAACTCAAGCTGAAAGCTTTGACTCATTCCATTTTTTAAATTACGGTCAACGTCCGAGGCTTCGAGCGAAACTTCATGTATTTCCCGTAAATCATAATAAATTCCAAACTTACGTTGCTCATCATAAATCAACCAACGCTGATCTTGATAACGCCGTTTAAAATGCGGCTGAATGAGTGGTAAAACATTAAAATCAGGACGAACCAGACTTAAAAAAAGCTCATCTTTAGTTTTCTTAAAACGAATAAAAGCCTCCATTCGATGCTTCTCTCGCCCGACCTTTTTCGTCCACTGTGCAATTGCCAGAACACTAGGATTTGAATAATCTTTTTCTATGGAAACATGGCTAGTAAACACATAAATACAGTAATTAAATAAATGCTGATAGGCATCTAAAGATTCGGATAAATAAGCAAAATAAAATTGTTTTAACGAAGAAGATGAAAGCTTTTTTTGTAGCGCAGCCCATACACGTTCAGCATGTTGCTCATTATTTGCAACCTCAATTTTATCGGCAAATAAACCATGTTGAGCTGCATCATTCAGACAGAGCCTGACCTGTAATTCTTTAAATTGAAATGCACGAAAAACACAGCTCAGCAGCCCAACCATTGAACCATCAAAATAGTAAGCAACCTCCTCATTAAACATGGCTAAAACCCAAGACTTAATTGTGGCGAGAGTTGCTGCACATATTTCGAAGATCCCTGCGTTAAAATCTGCTGCCGAATAAAACTTGAAGACAATTCTTTTTGGAATTTTGGACTGTCTTCACAGCGAATAAAGAATTTAGCACGCTGATAGGCCACACCGAGTTTTTTAAGTAAATCGGTATGGATTTTGCCAAACCGGCGTGCTTGCACAATTTTCTTGGCCGATTTCACCCCAATACCCGGTACACGTAAAATCATTTGATAATCTGCACGATTTAAATCTACTGGAAACTGCTCGGGATGCCTTAACGCCCAGCTTAATTTTGGGTCTACATCCAGATCCAAATTTGGGTGTTTTTCATTAACAATTTCATTGACTTCAAAACCGTAAAAACGCATCAACCAATCACTTTGATAGAGTCGATTTTCACGAAGCAACGGCGGTGCAGAACCAACAGCAGGCAAGTAATTATTTTCGGTATTAATTGGAATATAACCCGAATAATAGACGCGTTTGAGTTTAAATTCTTTATAGTGCTTGTCTGCCATGAACAAGACATCTTGATCTGACTCTTGATGCGCTCCTACCACCATTTGGGTGGTCTGCCCTGCTGGTACATATTTCGGCACATGCTTAATAACTTGTCGTTCATCTTTCAGTTGAATGAGTCTGTCACGAACCAAACCTAAATCTTTTTGTACTTCCTCATGTGATTTTTCTGGCGCAAAAGTTTTTAGCCCCATCTCTGTCGGCATTTCTAAATTAATACTCATCCGGTCAGCATATAAACCTGCTTCATGAATCAGTTCAGGCGATGCGCCCGGAATTGTTTTTAGGTGAATATAACCATTAAAGTTTTCTTCAAGGCGCAACTTTTTAACCACTTGGAGCATGCGCTCCATCGTATGATCCGCCGATTTAAAAATGCCGGAGCTTAAAAATAACCCTTCAATATAATTACGACGGTAAAAATTAATGGTTAAATCGACGACCTCTTGTACCGTAAATGCGGCACGTTGAACGTCATTAGAACGACGTGAAACACAATAGGCGCAGTCAAAAATACAGACATTGCTAAACAGAATTTTTAAGAGAGACACACAACGACCATCTTCAGTATAGCTATGGCAAATACCCGAATGACTAGCATCCCCCAGACCTTTATTTTTGTTTTTACGGTCACTGCCACTTGATGAACAAGACACATCATATTTAGCAGCATCAGCAAGAATTTGTAGTTTTTCCCGAATGCGATCAGACATATCAAACGACTCATTTATGGCATCGTTTAGAAAATATCATGTCGCATTCTTAAATTTAATCTAGGGAAGTACGCTCAGCGTCATGAGGTGACGTTTAAAATAATCTGTCTTAATTAACGTATTCTTCAAGCTGCTTTACACGCTTTTCATACTCTTGCATTGGGCAATATGAATACATCGGTGAGCCGATATATGAACCTGCATTATTACATTCCTGATCTACATAGGCTTTCCAGAGTCGCTGAGATTTTAAAATATCTTGGTAACGTTCTGGCTGTTTGTATTCTTCGCTTTGTGCACGAATTTGATCAATCAGAGCAACAATTTTTTCTTCATAAGTCTTTTTAGCTTGTTCAGAACAGCTATACACGACCATATTATTAATGCTTTCAAGCTTCATTTCTTTAATGGTCTGGTCTACACATTGATTGTATTCATCTTGCTCATCAGTTTCGGTTTGCGCGTAAAGCCACGGGCTACAGAAAAGGCTGGATAAAACAATAAGTTTGCAGCAAAATTTCAACATAACTTCTTCTCAGTTCTATAATTTTTAATATGCTTCAATATAACAAAAAAACGATTATTCATGCACTTGCGCTTGCACCCCTACCATTGCTGAGTTTATCTGCCTTAGGGGTCATGACATTAAATGCTGAGTTTAACCTTTATTCGATTGGAGTTATTTTACTAGCCCATTTCTTATTTTATTTACTTTTTTATGGCCTTCTAATTATTCCTTTCGCATATATCATTTCCTATTTTCTGGCCCGTAAAAGTCGTTTAAATCTGATGAGTATTTTCATCAGCGGAACTGCGATCTGGATTTTGATTAGCCATATTACACGTTTGTTTTTTGTCGGGTCATTCCCGTCTCCTTGGTGGAATATTTATAAGATTTACAGTTTTTATCTCATGATTTTATTTACCGGCTTTTGCTACTGGTTAAGCTTGAAATGGCTAAGCCGAAAACAAATAGGCTAATCACGTATTCATTTGATTAAGCCTTTGCCACTCCCCTACAAAATCCTTATACTTAGGGGCAATTTTTCTCATAAATTCGTGGATGCTACATGAGTCGCGCCATCTCGCACATTGATACATTTCAGGGCTTAATTCTTGCCCTACAAAACTATTGGGCCGAACAAGGCTGCGTCGTACTACAACCTTACGACATGGAAATGGGCGCTGGAACATTCCACACCGCAACATTCTTACGTGCTTTAGGGCCAGAGACTTGGAACGCGGCATACGTTCAACCTTCACGTCGTCCAAAAGATGGCCGCTACGGTGAAAACCCGAACCGTTTGCAACACTACTATCAGTTCCAAGTGGTACTTAAGCCAAACCCAGACAACATCCAGCAGCTTTATCTTGATTCTTTAAAAGCAATCGGGATTGATACGCTTACTCACGATATCCGTTTCGTAGAAGACAACTGGGAATCTCCAACTCTTGGGGCTTGGGGCTTAGGTTGGGAAGTTTGGCTTAACGGTATGGAAGTAACTCAGTTCACTTACTTCCAACAAGTTGGTGGTGTTGAATGTTACCCAGTAACAGGCGAAATCACTTACGGTTTAGAACGTCTTGCGATGTACCTACAGGGTGTTGATTCGGTATATGACCTTGTTTGGACCAAAGGCCAATTCGGTACTGTAACTTACGGCGACGTATTCCATCAAAATGAAGTTGAGCAATCGACTTATAACTTTGAATACGCTCCAGTTGACAAACTATTTGAACTGTTTGATTTCTACGAGTCAGAAGCAAACCGTTTAATGGAAGCTAAACTTCCACTTCCAGCTTATGAGCAAGTTGTTAAAGCGTCTCATACCTTTAACTTGCTTGATGCACGTGGTGCAATTTCTGTGACTGAGCGTCAGCGTTACATTTTACGTGTACGTACTTTGGCACGCGCAATTGCACAAAGTTATGTACAAGCGCGTGCAGAACTTGGCTTCCCAATGGCAGAACCGCATTTACGTGATGAAGTATTGGCACAGCTAAAAGCACAAGCTGAAAGTGAAGCAGCAAAGGCGGAGAAAAACTAATGAGCAAACATACTGTTTTATTCGAACTTGGCTGTGAAGAGCTTCCACCAAAAAGCTTAAAAACATTACGTGATGCACTACAAGCAGAAACTGTAAAAGGCTTAAATGAAGCAGGTTTAAACTTCGCATCTGTTGAAGCTTATGCCGCTCCACGTCGTTTAGCGCTTAAAATTGTAGATGTAGATGCTGCGCAAGCGGATACACAAAAACGTTTTGACGGCCCGGCTGTTCAAGCAGCTTACGATGCAGAAGGCAAACCGACTAAAGCACTTGAAGGCTTTATGCGTGGTCAAGGCATTACTGTTGATCAGCTTTCTACATTCCAAGCAGGTAAAGTTGAAAAAGTTTGCTATTTAAAAGATGTGAAAGGTCAAAGCCTTGACGCTTTACTTCCACAGATTTTACAAACTTCGCTAGACAACTTACCAATTGCTAAGCGCATGCGTTCTGCTGCAAGCCGTACCGAATTTGTACGTCCAGTGAAATGGGTTCTCTTACTCAAAGACGACCAAATTGTTGATGCGACTATTCAAGATCATAAAGCTGGTAATGTGACTTATGGTCACCGTTTCCATGCACCTGAAGCTGTAACTTTAGCGCATGCAAATGACTACTTGGCTGCTTTAGAAAAAGCTTACGTCGTTGCGAACTTTGAAAAGCGTCAGGCAACCATACAAGAACAAGTGAAAAAGTTAGCTGATGAAGTTAACGCGACTGCAATTGTTCCAGCTGACTTACTTGATGAAGTAACAAGTCTGGTTGAATGGCCTGTAGCTTTACGTGCAACTTTTGAAGAGCGCTATTTAGCTGTTCCTCAAGAAGCTCTTATTACGACAATGCAAGACAACCAGAAATATTTCTGTTTGATCAATGCAGAAGGTAAATTACAGCCTTACTTCATTACTGTTTCAAACATTGAGTCTAAAGACCCGACTCAAATTATTGAAGGTAACGAAAAAGTTGTTCGCCCTCGTTTGTCTGATGCTGAGTTCTTCTTCTTACAAGATCAAAAGCAACCGCTTGCATCTCGTAAAGAAAAACTAGCAAACATGGTATTCCAAGCACAACTTGGTACGCTTTGGGACAAATCAACACGTATTGCAAAACTTGCAGTTGTATTATCTCCAATCACTGGTGCAAACCCAGCCGATGCTGAAAAAGCTGCATTACTTGCTAAATGCGACTTAACCTCTGAACTTGTAGGTGAGTTCCCAGAACTTCAAGGTATTGCGGGTACTTACTACGCACGTATTGAAGGTGAAAACACTGAAGTTTCTGAAGCTTTAGGTGAGCAATATTTACCAAAATTTGCGGGTGATGTTTTACCAAAAACCAAAACAGGTACAACCATTGCCCTTGCCGACCGTTTAGATACGCTGGTTGGTATTTTCGGTATTGGACAAGCGCCAACAGGCTCTAAAGACCCGTTTGCTCTTCGTCGTTCAGCAATTGGTATCTTACGTTTAATCATTGAAAATGAATTAGATGTAACGATTGAAGAGCTAGTGAATCTTGCGCTTCAAGGCTATGGCGATATCGTTAAAGACCACGACAAGACTCGTGCTGATGCTGTTGCATTCTTGGAAGGTCGTTACCGTGCCAAGTACGAAGACCAAGGCGTTGCTGTTGATGTACTTCAAGCCGTTCAAGCACTTGCACCAAAATCTCCACTTGATTTTGACAAGCGCGTAAATGCTGTTAACCACTTCCGTACATTACCTGAAGCTGCTGCACTTGCTGCTGCAAATAAACGTGTTGCCAATATTCTTGCCAAAGAAGCAACACCTGAAGGTTCTGTAGTTGAAGCTAACTTAGTTGAAGATGCTGAAAAAGCATTATTTGCCGAGCTTCAAGCAGTGACACCTGTAGTTGAACCATTACTTGCAGCAAAAGACTACACTGCTGCTCTTTCTAAGCTTGCAGCACTTCGCGCGCCGATTGATGCATTCTTTGATGGTGTAATGGTAATGGCAGATGATGCTGACCTGAAAGCAAACCGTTTACGTTTATTAGCTCAGCTACGTAACTTGTTTACTGCTGTGGCTGATGTAAGTGTATTGCAGGGTTAATTAGTTCTTTTTAAATAAAGGGATCTTTTATAGATCCCTTTATTTTTTAGTTAAACAAACGCTTTAATTTCTTCTAAACTTTTCGATGGCTCAAACCAAATAAAGTCATAATCGGCTACATCATGAATATAAAATGGATCATTTTTCATGATTTCTTCAGCTTCTTGAACCGAAGAGCTTAGAACTAAAATTACCCCACCTACTCTATTTTTTCGGCGCCCCGATGCCAGAAATTTCTTTTGCTCATAGTAATGATCTAAAAAAGCAATATGCTCTTTGAGTACAGCATCAACTTCGGCTAATGGTTTTTTATAGGTCAAGGTAACAACAATCATCTCATTCTCTTAAAGCAAGTAGCGCGTGACATAGCTTATTCGATAGTACGCCTATTGGCCCAATTCATCCATACCAAACTCCCCACAATAATTGCTCCACCCAGCAGCACAATTATTGTGGGTTTTTCATTTAAGAAAACAACTGCCAAACTCATCGCGACAATCGGCGAACAATACAAAAAATTCGATGCAATCGTTAACGGCATATTTTTAAGTACATATCCCCAAAGTACATAAGCCATTGCACTTGGGAAAATACCTAATAGGACAACTGACATATTGGCTTGCCAAGTAGCATGTAAAATTTCACTAGGTAAATGGGCACTATAAAATAGTAAAGGAATGGTCCCGAACCAAATGATGTAGCACATCATGCTCAAGGCATCATAATTTAAGGCAAATTTTTTATATAAATTAAAATAAAGCCCCCATGCAATTGCAGCTAAAACAATCAACAAACTATAAGGGCTCGGCACACCAAAACCATGATCTCCACTAACCACCAACACGGCTCCACAAAGGCCAAGCAAAATGCACAACCACTGTTTGAAACGAATTTTTTCTTTAAAAAGCAAAGCTGAAATAATAAAAGTGAATAGCGGAATAGATTGACTTAAAATGCTGGAAGCAACAGCAGTTACATATTGCTGCCCAGCATTTATAAGCAAATGATGCAGCGTTACAGAGAAAAATCCTAATACACCTAGCGCAGGAACATCTTTCCACTTTAATGGCTGAATTCCTTTTTTCATGACCAAAAGCAGTAAAAAAACTGATGCAATTAAAAAGCGGAGCAAAGCTATATGCTGCGGTGTATATGAATGCAAGGCACTATGTACACCAATAGGTGAATAGCCCCAACAAAAGACAGTAATAGCAATACATAAGTAAAGCTTAAAAGCTGGAGGCTGGGTTTCCGCAGCAAGAGAAATTGCCATGTTAAATCTGCACTAATGAAATGGAACTCTTTCATCATATGCACATAGATAGTTGAATAAAATTAACTTATATTGAGTCAAATATTCATTAAAAGTGAATGATTAAATATGGATATTACCCAGTTAAAAATGTTTCAAACCGTGGTTGAATGCGGGACCATGGTTAAAGCATCACTACAACTACATTGCGTACCCTCCAATATCACTACACGCATTAAGCAGCTTGAAGAAGAACTCGGCGCACCATTGTTTTATCGTGAAGGGAAAGCTTTAAAACTCACCCCATCAGGAGAAATCTTCCTTAGCTATTGCCATAAAATTTTAGCGCTATGCGATGAAGCGAAACGAAGTGTTCACCCTGATGCCCCACCTTCTGGCCCATTGAAAATTGGAGCAATTGAATCTTCTGCTACAACTCGCCTGCCCAATTTACTTGCAAAATATCATCAACGTTTTCCAGAAGTTTCCATTCAAATTATTACTGGCACATGGAAACAATTATTAGTTGATATTTCTCAGCACAAACTTGATGGTGCAATTGTCGCAGGTAATATTGAGTTTCCAATGCTGAATAAACTCAGTATTTACCAAGAAGACATGGTCTTGATTGCATCTCACTCTTTAGGTGAAATTCATTGCCAAGAAGATCTGATTGGTAAAGAAATTTTTATGTGGACTGAAGGCTGCCCTTACCGTGCAGCTTTAGAAGAATGGCTTAAACTCAAGAATATTTCACTTCCCATCACCAGCATTACCAGTTATGCCACGATTATTGGTTGTGTGAGTGCAGGTTCTGGTGTGGCTTTAGTCCCTAAGAGTATTTATGAGCAATATAAAAATTTAGCGCATATTCAAAGCTATAAGTTTGAACATCTTGCCTTTATGCAAAATCACTTTTTCTGGCATAAAAACGTGAGCAACCATAAAGCAAGAGATACGTTTATAGAACTTATCAAGTCTGAATTTTATTTATAGGTCTCAGAAGAGTAAGTCAATTGCTGTTAAATGATGAATTCTCGTAATTAAATCGTATGGGTTTTATCACATGCCTGCACAAGATTTATTTTTAACAGTAAGATCAGCACTTCAACTTTTAAAGTAATTGGGGAGATTGATCCAAATGAAAACCTTACAAGTGTTATGCGTTGCAAGCTCTATACTGGCCTCATCAACCCTTTTTGCTGAAACAACACAGACACAACAAGTAAATGAAGTAGCACCTAAGACGCAACCTTATGGTGACAATCCAAGTTTAGGACGTGTTCTATTATATAAGACAGGAAAAGGCATACAAAATTTAGGAGATTCTATTCAAGGTGCTTCCGAAAACACTTCACAAAAAATTAGTGAAAAATGGCAAAGTACTAAAGAATTTACAGCTGAAAAAGCAGAGGTCGTTCAACAAAAAGCAGATACAGCGAAAGTCTTTACTGAACAGAAAATAGAACAAGCCAAACAAAATATTACTAGTAGCCGAAATGGCCAAAACATACCAATTGAACAAGGCGAGTTAAGCAAATCTAGCACGACGACCAATTAAGATTGAGTTTGAATAGCGCGATCATTTCGCGCTTTTTAAAAAATATAGACATTTAAAAATACTACAAAGAGCGAGGAATGTGCCTTATGAATAGTCAAAAACTTCTCTTTTCAACACTCTGCTGTGTAGCACTAACTGCTTGTGCAACCACAAAATCCGTTTCTTCTTATTCTCAGGCACAAGTTTTAGAACAAGATACTAATATTGAAGCTTATCCCACCACGACAGGTAATGTAGCCAAACTCATTAAACACGATAAACAAGCTTGTATGATTGAATTTACGGGTTATTTAGGTGGTGGCCAAGTTACTGAGCACTGGATTTTTAACAATAAAGGGTTAATTTCAGCTCAATCATTTACGGAGCAATATCCAGATTCTTCTGGCATATTAAGTCAAGCCATCAACTCAACAACGAAAAGTTCAACCACTTTTAATATCCAAGATCCCGAAATTCAAAATAATTTCAAAAAGCTTCAAAGTAATTTTAGTAAAGACAATTTAGCAAAGTGTGATTAAGGCTTTTTCATAAAAAAACTCGTTGCAGAAGTAATCTTTTGCAACGAGCCCTAGCCATTTAAATTTCTTGGACCTAATAAGAAATTATAAATATGCTATTTAGTTAACGGTTAAACCATTGGTTGCCGCCAGTAAATCAATACGTGGGAAAACCAAACCTGTTCTTGAATCTGTAATAGGTTTACCCGTGGTTTTTAAACGATTAATGGTCTGATCAATAGTTTCAGTTGGTGTAACACTGTTTGCTCTTAATAACGCAATTGCGCCAGCCACATGTGGCGTGGCTTGAGAAGTACCTCCCATAGTATAACCACCCGCAGTAATCATTGCCCCTGGTGCCAATAAAGTCACAAGACTGCCCCCGTTACTAAAACATGCCACCTTGTCCGCTGCCGTGGTTGGGTCAGAACATTTCACTGGGTTCCCCCATGAAACACCACCAATATTACTATCATATACAGCACCTACTCTTACCGCTCCAGCAACACAAGCAGGTGAAGAAATACCATCAGGAAATGCATCGTTACCTGATGCAACTACTGGTACTACCCCAGCAGCTCGCGCATTTGCGAACGCCGTTGCATAACTACTATTACTACATTCAGATTTGTATTTAACACCAGGAATACCAAGACTTAAATTGATTGCTTTAATATTGTATGTTTTAGCGTTATTTACTGCCCAGTTAATCCCTGCAAGGATATCGCTATCATAGGCTGAACCTGACCGAAAAACGTCTATTCCAATAATTTTTGTTTTGGTGGCAACTTTAGACACAATCGCTGAAACATTACTACCATGACCATTATCGTCAAGTGAGCCATCATCTGGGGCACTATCAAATGCATAAACGACACGGCACGTACTTGAAGGTGAATTAACTGCTGTACAACCAAAATCCGAATGTAAGTAATTTACCCCCGTATCAAGCACAGCCACACTAGAACCAGTTCCATTAAAGCCTTTGGTATTAGCTTGAGGCTGGTTAATTAAAGGCAAACTTTCCATGGTTGTCGCCTGATTAATCCGGTTTGGATATACAGCCTTAACGTTCGGATCATTAAGCAAATCAACCAAAGCTTCTTTATTACTAATTCGGTAAAAAGCTATAGGTAAATTATTGTAGTCCCGAAGTACTTGTACCCCTACACCACGATTAAACCTTGACTGGATATTCTTTTTATTTGCAGCAATATAATTTCGTCGCTCCAAACCTGTAGCCACACTTTCCGAAGGAATATTGTATTCAACAATAAGATCATTAGATTCATTGGTAACCAAAGCATCTAAGTTAATTTTACCCTGAAATACTTTTTGTTTTGCTGCTTGATTTAACTGCTGTTTGGCACCTTTAGCGTCCAAAGGAACAGCGGATGCAGTTGTACTTAAGATCGTACATAGACCTAATAGAAATAACGTTTTACTTTGCATTATTTTTCTCCGTAGTTTTTCAACTAACAATTTACTTATTTCGCTTTTATTTCATTTGCTGGATCTTTTTCTGGATCAATCGGTTGAATCGAAGGATCACTTTTTGTGTCATAAAAAGGAACAGTATCTTCTGATACGGGTTTGGGTTGAGTTGAATTTAAAGATAAGTTTTTAGGTTGAGCAGGCTCCTTAAGTTTAGAAAGTAAAGATGAAGTGTCTGGTTGTGATGAATTCGACTTGTTTAAAGCAGAATTGAACACCTCAGATGCACCGTTTGTTGGCTTAAAATAGAGAACAACGGCGACTAAGCCGACCAATATGAAAAGGGAAGCAATAATTTTCATCATTTAAGATCTCTGTTATTTTGTTTATAGACATCTATATTTATTTTTGATTATTCGAAATAAAGCACTATTTCTTAAGATATATTTCATGTGAAATTTCTATTTCATGAAATATATAAACATGAGAAAAGCAAAATCATCTTTTCCCGAATAAGCAAAAATACAGTTCTGCCCTTTACGTTTATATTTCTGGCAGAATATGGTTCAAAAAAGCGCCAAAAAGCACCTTATTCTCATAATAAGCAATAACTATGCCGTTATCTCGAATAAAAAATGAAAAAAGAATCATCTTTATAGATATAGAAAAATGGTCATGTTAAATATTTTTGGGTATTTTTATTTTAGAAAAGAAAAAGACGAAAAGTATTTTGCTCGTTTTTAAATCATAAAATATCGGTATCTATTTCACTTTATTATTAATATTTTCTTTTCTCCACAATTTCTCCCTAATGTGTTGAATGACTGTAATGCTGTTGTAACGTTTTGATTAAGGTGATTCCCAAGCGAATCAAGCCTTAGATATGATGCGATTGCGTTTATGAAATACCTCACTAAAAGGGTATATTCTTTGAAGGATATCGCAATGAAAATGATGAAAACAGCTATCGTGACTGCAAGCGTTCTTGCCTCTGCTTCTATTTTTGCACAAAGTGCGGGCATTAATGCGGACGCTTCTGCTCAAGTAAATGTACAACCGGGTGGACTTGTTAGTGGCGTAACAAATACAGTTAAAAATACTGCACATACTGTAGGTAGCACTGCAAAACATGCTGGTCATGTAGCTGCTAACACTACGGTTAAAGCAACTAAAAAAACAACAGGAAAAGTAGCTGAACTTTCTTCTGATGCTGTAACAGGCACTAAACATTTTGCTACTGAAGCAGCAACAGGGACAAAAAATTTAGCGACTAAAGCTGCAACAGGTACTAAAAACTTAGCAGTTGAAGCTAAAGCTGATACAAAAGCACATCTTGATGCAGTAAAAACCAAAGTTGCTGAAAAACAGGCTGAACAAAAAGAATTTAGCGCTGAAAAACAAGCTGATGCTCAAGCACGTGTAGATGCAGTTAAAGCTCGCGTAGCTCAAAATCAAGCAGAGCAAAAAGAATTTGTTGCGGGTACTAAAGCTGATGCTCAAGCACAATTAAATGCAGCTCAACCAGCTCATGCAGTCAACGCTCAAACAGGCGTAAATGTTGGTGTTAATGTTGCTCCGGTTGGAATCAGTGCAAATGCAAACGTAAATGCAGGGGCTCAAGGCTCTACACAAAAAACTGAAAAGAAATCTTTCGTTAAAGGCCTTTTCGGCACTAACTAATTAAAGTTAGCAATAAAAAAGGGCGATTCATCGCCCTTTTTTATTTATCTAAAAATTATGAGTGTGTTTCGGTTAAAACCAAACCTGCACGTAAACCAATCTTCACATTTGGGTTTGGAAATAAAATCCAGACCTGCTCTTGTTCAACTACATAATTACCCGAAGGTTGCATCGCAATGATTTCACCTTGGGTAAATGTCGAAAAGTTCGGAGCCTCAGCCGATAAGTTCATTTGGAAATCCTCATCTTTTTTAATTAAAGAGTCAGATACCTGAAACACTCGAATTTTCGATTTATGCCGCATCGGTAAAGCTTGTTCAGAAACCACATGACGAATGACTTCATCAATTGCAGCAAACTGGCTCAAGTCATTTTGTCCAAATGGCAAGGCTTTACCCAACTCCAAGGTGGCACTCGCAGCTTTAAAGCTCTCACTGGTAAAATGTGTGAAGGTTTTACCTGCAGCGCGGTGATAAACCAAAGCATCTAAATCAGCAGCATCAAGACTTGCTATCAAATCAGCATCGTAGTCATGGGTTTGATAAGGCAATAAAGCAAAGGTTGGTAATAATGAAGCCCGAATTGCCGTATGCAAATCATAGTGATAGCGCTTAGCATCACTCGCACTTTCCTGAAAGAAAGTGGCAACTGCGTGTTCCAAAACTTCAGCTCGCTTAGATTCCTCAGTCACGGGTAGAGTTTTATATCCACCACAAAACATTCGGTTTACATCATCATGCACATAACGCTTACCTTGACGCATTGCATACGGGTTACCTAACACAAGCAGCAACCTCACAGCAAGGTTTAAACGTCCTGCAAATAAATCGGTGCAAAGTTGAGACAACAACTCAATTGGTGCTGTTTCATTACCATGTACCCCAGCTGACAGTACGACAGCTTTGTCGTACTGTACATATGGCGTACATTCAAGAACTCCCTCACCTAACCAACGCCAAGAAAAATTTTCTTGTTTTCCCTCGCGTACTGTAGGTTGCTCACCTTGTAAGGTTAATGCTAGAAAATCTTGCATGTCACCTCCTCATTATTTTTGGAAAGGATAAACCGAACCCAAACCTAAAATTTTAGTGAGTTCATCAAGCGCCATACGGCTTTCCATAAGTAGGTGCGGATCTGCCAAATCTTCTTGAGCTAAACGATCACGATAGTGTTTATCTACCCATTGATTGAGTGTGCCAAATAATTGATCATTCATTAATACTTTTGGATTTACAGCATTTAATTCAGTTTCGTTCAAAGCCACACGTAAACGCAAACATGCTGGTCCACCACCATTACGCATACTTTCACGCAGGTCATATACCTGAATCGCATCAATTGGTGTGCCCATTTGAATCATATCGTTCAAATAGCTCCACACTGCAGCATTTTGGCGAGACTCTTCTGGTACAACAATGGTCATGCCGCCATCTGGACGAGTCAAAATCTGGCTATTAAACAAATAAGTAGCAACAGCATCGTCTACAGTCACGCGGTTTTCAGGTACTTCAATCGAAATAAAATCTTCACCGATGCTTGCCATTTTTTGACGAATTTCAGCAAATGCCTGATCTTGATTTAAGAAAGCATGTTGATGGTGGAATAAAACCTGTTGGTTACTTACCGCAATCACATCGTTATGGAAAACACCCTGATCAATCACATCTGGATTTTGTTGAACAAAAACCGTATGTGCATCATCTAAACGGTGCAAACGCGCAATTGCTTCACTTGCCTCACGCGTCTGACGTGCTGGATAACGCTTTGGTCCCGGTAAACCATTATTTAAATGTTGTTGACCATAAACAAAGACCTGAACACCACGCTTAGCATAATCACCACCTAAACGATTGTGATTTGCTGCCCCTTCATCACCAAACAAAGCCACTTGTGGTAAAGCTTCATGGTGTACAAAGTGCCGTTCATTTTTAAAGATGGCTTGTAAGACTTGGCTTGTAGTTTCAGCTTCAATTGAACGATGAAATTTATTGTTCAGGTTTGCTGCAGTAAAATGCACGCGCTCATCTTGGCTATCAGCCGAAGGTGAAACAGTTGCAGCATTTGCAGTCCACATTGGAGAAGCTGAACTTAAAGATGATAATAGCTCTGGTGAATAGCGCATTGCTTGAGCAACAACACTAATGTCATCTCCAGTAAAACCTAAACGGCGTAGCATTGGAACATGTGGGCGTTCATGCGGAGCAAGTACACCTTGTTTCATTCCCATATCAGACAAGGCTTTCATTTTTAATAAGCCTTGTTTCGCTGCTAATTTTGGATTCGAGGTATTGTTACGGTTTTTGGTTGATGCTTCATTACCAAAAGACAAACCCGCATAGTGATGTGTTGGCCCCACTAAACCATCAAAATTTACTTCATATCCTTTCATTTTTTCTTTCCCTAGTGTTAAGGCAACACAATCCCTGGAGATAATTTTTCTGGCAACGTCAAGCTTTCACTTTCAAGTGAAGCCATTGGCCAAGCACAGTAGTCAGCAGCATAAAACGCACTTGCACGGTGGTTACCCGAAGCTCCAACACCACCAAATGGCGCAGCACTTGAAGCGCCTGTTAATGGTTTGTTCCAGTTCACAATACCGGCACGCGCTTCAATGAGTAAGTCATCAAATAGTTCACGTTTTGGAGAAACCAATCCAACAGACAAACCAAAACGAGTTGCATTGGCAATTTTTAATGCTTCATCAAAACTGTCATAACGTTGAATGGTGGTAAGCGGACCAAAATATTCTTCATCTGGAATACCCGCCACACCTGTTACATCAACAATACCTGGAGTAAGTAGCGAGCTGTCTTCTTGAGGACGCGTCATTAGCAATAAACTTTTGGCACCAAGCTCAAGTAACTTTTGCTGAGCATTCATCATGTTTGTCGCAGCAACTGATGAAATTACACCACCCATAAATGGTTGTTGCTCATCATTCCAACGGCCAACTTTCAGGTTTTTAGCAACCTCAACAAAACGTTGAATAAATGCATCACCTTCAGCGCCATTTTTTACCAAGATACGGCGTGCACACGTACAACGCTGACCTGCCGAAACAAAAGCAGATTGAATAGTGAGATTAACAACCGCATCAATATTTTCAATTTCATCAATAATCAATGCATTATTGCCGCCCATTTCAAGCGCAAGAATTTTCTCAGGCGCACCTGCCATTTGCTTATGCAAGTGGTAACCAGTGTTTGCACTTCCGGTAAACAATAAACCATCAATTTCATGAGAAGCAGCCAAGGCTTCACCAGTAGTACGGCCACCTTGAACTAAGTTCATTACACCATTTGGCAAACCTGCTTGTTGCCAAAGTTTTACAGTTTCTTCAGCAGTCCAAGGCGTTAATTCACTAGGTTTAAACACAACTGTGTTGCCAGCAAGCAAAGCAGGAACGATATGCCCATTTGGTAAATGGCCAGGGAAGTTATATGGGCCAAAAACTGCAAGTACACCATGTGGACGATGACGTAAAGATGCCACACCATCTGCCATTTCAGTTGAGCTTTCGCCAGTACGTTGATGATAAGCACGAATCGAAATCGCAACTTTGCCAATCATTGACTGAACTTCAGTTAACGTTTCCCAAAAAGGCTTACTGGTTTCTTGACTAATTACTTCAGCTAAATGTTTTTTATTTTCTTCAAGCAGCTTTGCAAACTTTTCTACAATTGCAACACGCTCTGCAAAAGCTAAACGTGCCCATGCAGGAAATGCTGTACGTGCGGCTTGGCAAGCTTTTTCAACATCTGCAGCTGTAGCTTCAGTACCTGACCATACAGTTTGGTTATCAACTGGGTTTGTTTTTACAAATGTTGTACCGCTGCCTTGTAACCAGACACCGTTTATAAATAAAGAGTTTGACATCAGGATACTTCCATAGGATTTAGTGATAACACACGAACAGCGTGCCCTTCTTGTACACCGAGTTTTTCAGCTTGTTCATGGTTTAAATTTAGAATGTTATCTACGAGATCAAGCTTCATTAACATAGCCCGATAGTCGTGATAGTTATCATTGGCAACAAGGTATTGTGTTTTACCCACTGTCGCTTCATTAGTAATTTTGACAGTTAAAAATTGGCTTTCTTTAACTGCACGCAACTCATCAATATTGGCTTCAATGGTTGGACCTGCATCAAAAATATCGACATATCCTTGATAACGTAAGCCTTCGGACTCAAGCACATGATAAGCAGGTAAAGTATGTGGATGCATTTTTCCAATCACTTCTTGTGCAGCCTTTGGTAAAAGGTCTACATAGACTGGAAAACGTGGCATAAGTTCCGCAATAAAAACTTTTTGGCCAATACCACTTAAATAATCTGCTGTGGAGAAATCCATATTGAAAAAATGGTGCCCAATCGCATCCCAAAAAGGTGAACAACCATTTTCATCAGAAAAACCACGCATCTCGGCAATAAGTTTTTTCTCAAAATATTGCTTAAATGCTGCGATAAACATAAAACGGATTTTTGATAAGAATTTACCGTTTTGGTTTTCACGACGTTCCGGATCTAAAAATAATGTGCAGAGCTCACTACTTCCCGTTCGATCATTACTTAAAAATAAAGTCGGTAATGCTTTATAGACATTTAATGCTTTTGAAGCATGTACTTGGGTTCCAACATGAAAGTTATACCAAGGTTCGATTAAACCCACAGCAACTTCAATTGCACTCACCCCAATAACACGTTGAGCTTCTGTATCCTCAAGAACAAACAAATAACCCTGTTCGCTCTTATGAACATTACCATTTAAAGTATTGCGAGTACGCGAAATTCGAGCCGAAAGCGTATCCATATTTTGTGGCAAGGAAGTCAAGCCAACACCTGACTTACCTGCTAATTTATAAATATCTTCAAGGTCTCGAAACTCGGCATGACGGACAATCATCATGGCTAGCTTTCCTTTTTTTTATTTAGCCAACTTTGCCAAAGCTCTTTTTAAACGAGCTATCCCTTCATCAATATCTTGTTCAGGAATAATGAGTGAAGGTGTGAAACGAACTACGTTAGGCCCTGCGATTAAAGCAAGTAAACCTTCTTCACCTGCCCAAGTCGTAATATCTTTTGCTTTACCTGCATATTCAGCTTTTAATACGCAACCAATCAATAAACCTTGACCACGAATTTCATCAAAAACTTGATATTCAGCATTTAACGTATTTAACGCATCAAGGAAATATTGATGACGGTGTTTCACGCCTTCAAGTACTTCTGGTGTATTAATAAACTCAAAGACTGCGCCTGCAACTGCACTTGCCAGCGGGTTACCGCCATAAGTCGTACCGTGTGTACCCACTGAAAAATGCGGCGCAAATTTATCAGTTGTTAGCATTGCACCGACAGGGAAACCACCGCCCAGTGCTTTTGCAGTAGTGAGTACATCTGGAGTCACACCGTAGTTCATGTAAGCATAAAGTGCACCTGTACGACCGACACCTGTTTGCACTTCATCAAAAATAAGTAAGGCACCGAACTGATCACACAGTGCACGTAAACCTTTTAAAAATTCGATATCAGCAGGAATTACCCCACCCTCACCTTGTACAGGCTCTACAATTACTGCACAGGTTTGCTCATTAATAACTGCTTTAGCCGCTTCTAAATCATTATAAGCAACATGGCTAATGCCGTTTGGAAGTGGTGCAAAGTCTTGTGAATATTTTGGCTGACCACCAGCCGAAACGGTAAATAAAGTACGGCCGTGAAACGCATTGTTAAATGCCACAATACCGCTTTTACCTGCGACACCGCTGTCGAGTCCAACTTTACGAGCAAGCTTTAATGCTGCTTCATTTGCTTCTGCACCTGAGTTACAGAAGAATACTTTGTCTGCAAATGTATTTTCAGTGAGTTGTTTAGCAAGACGCAGTACGGGTTCATTGGTATAACCATTGCCGACATGCCAAAGTTTTTTTGCTTGTTCTGTTAACGCATTGACTGCCACTGGATGCGCATGACCTAATGCATTTACTGCAATCCCGCCTGCAAAATCGATATATTCTTTATTTTCTTGATCCCAGATACGTGAACCTTCACCACGTACCGGAATGAAATTTGCCGGTGCAAATACTGGAACCATCCA
>NZ_JAKTHZ010000012.1:0-135670 GCF_027854645.1 Acinetobacter sp. AOR41_HL
CTCAAGTAACTGTTTTTCAACAAGTTTCTATCTGCATCACCGCCGATGGATGTGCATTATAGACCATCCAAATCCCTTTGCAATACCTTTTTAACTTCCCACGCATCAACCGATCATTTTTTAGGCTTTTTAGTCATTTTTCTATATTATTTGACCAATTTTACATTGATAATAGCTTATCGCTTCTGTATTAAAATATATCTCTATCCAACTGCATATTGAACAGAGCCTGGCTAGCGGTTAAGGAATTATATGAATTATTCTAATTTACTATTATCGAGCTTATTAACTGTGGGTCTTTATACCTCAGCACACGCTCAGGAAAATCTTACTGAAGAATCTGCCGCTAGTCCGGAAGATGCTACTTCGACAAAGGCTCAGCAGGGCCGCCCCCGCTCACAAATTATTAAAGACTTGAAAGCACTAAAAGCTAAAGATTTAAAAATTAATGCAAACGCTGCTCAACCGGATACAGTAAAAGATCCATTACAGTCATTAAACCGTCCGATTTATTCTTTTAATGACATGTTGGATCGCAATATTCTTCGTCCAGTTGCAGTTCAATATAATGAGAAAACTCCAGAAGATGTGCGTGGCTCTTATCGTCAGTTCCGTAAAAATCTTGGAGAGCCATGGAATGCTGTTAACCAGTTAATTCAAGGACGCCCTGGACGTGCAGCAAAAACACTCGGCCGATTTACTGTTAATACATTAACAACTTTAGGTTTAGCTGACCCTGCTAGTCGCTTAGGCCTTCCGCCTGAAGATGAAAGCTTTGGTGTCACTCTTGCTTATTATGGCGTTCCTTCTGGGCCATTTTTGATGTTGCCTTTCTTTGGACCGAGTACATTACGTGATGGGATTGGCTTAGCTGTAGATTCTCAGGCTCGTCCACAAAAGTACATCATGGATAACCAAGATGGTCTTTACTGGTCAACTAATGTCTTACAGGCCATTGATACACGTGCTCAATATCTAGATTTGGATCAAACCATACAAGGTGATCAATATGCGATGATTCGCGATTTGTATCTCCAACGTAAGGCTTTCCAGATTGCTGAGAAAAAAGGTAATTCAGCAGACGTATCTTTTATTGATGATGACGAATCTGAAGATGTACCAGATGATAGTCAAACTAAAACTAAAAAATAATTAAAGAAGAAATCAAGGTATTGTACTCTTCATATAAAAAGGCAATACCTTGATTTTGATCATACATCCTCTATGATGGATAAAGTGATCTTGTAAAAGGACTACCATATCTTCTATGTATTTTATTAAACCGACCCGCTCTATCCCTTTCTTAGAGCAAGCTCTGGAAGCATTACCAGACTTACAAGTCATTCACATAGATGATCTCGATTTATATGATCCAACAATTATCGCAATTGCAGATGTACAAGATTTCCTGACTCATAAATGGCGTTTACCTACCATTGTGATTGCTTTTGAGCATGAAGGTAGTGCTTTAGCTCAAGCATGGGAAGCAGGTGCTCTTGCGGGATGGGTATGGAACCAGTTACCTCAAGATTTAAACAAGGCATTAACAAGGATTGATGCTCAATATAAACGCAATCAAGATAGTCGCGATTTGCCTTCCGCCGCAGAATTGCAAAAACGTTTATTACCAAATCCTATTGATTTATTAAATTATGAAGTTGAAACTTTTTTTCAACCTTCCGCCTATCTATCAGGTGACTGGTATGATTATTGGAAATTAAATGATAAAGAGGTTTTATTCTATCTTGCCGATGTATCGGGACACGGTGTTACAAGCAGTTTATTAACTTCATGGATGGCTGCCTTTCATGGTCGTTCAAAAACACCGCGACAGTTGATTAAAAAATTAAATGGAATGTTAGTTCAAGAGAATATTGAAAAACATATTACGATTGTAGTTGGTATTTTAAATCTGGAAACACATAGCCTTCGTTGGTCTAGTGCAGGTCACTACCCTCCTCCAATTATTTTTGAACCTAATCAACCTCCAAAAATTTTAACAACTAGTAGCTTTCCTTTGGGCTTAACTGACGAACTAGAAGTTGAAGAACACGTTTGCACATTAAATCGTCATGCACGTTTCATAGTTTGTTCAGATGGAGCATTAGAACCATTTGATGGCGGATTGAATGATCAATTTCAACAATTGGTTCAACATTTGCAAAATCAATCATTCCAAGCCCCTGATCATGTTGCTGATGACATTGCCATCTTTAGTCTTTGTCGAATGAATTAATTTAAAAATCAAACAATTAAAAAATATACGACTTAAGGACTCTTGAGTCTGAGATGGCACTATGTGATAATTTTTCTATCCTTCTCTGAAAATGGCATTTATATGTCAACAGGTCATGTTGAATATGCAAGCTTAAATGGAACGCATATTTTCAAACTTATTGGTGAAGTGCGAGCCCATTCTTGTATAAGTCTAGACAAACTTTTAAACAGAATTGAACAGCAAGAGAATGTTGTTGGTGCAATCGTTGATTTAACCCAAACAACATTTATTGATAGTACTGTATTAGGTATCTTAGCTAAGCTAGGTTTAAAACTGAAACAGACTCATCATATTCAAGCTGTGATGCTATCTACCAATCCAGATATCACAACCTTAGCCAACAGCATGGGGCTAGGGCAGGTTTTTGTCATTCTGAATTATTGTGGCGATCCTAACGTGTGCACTTTAACGTTAACGGATGAACACATTACTCATAATGCGATGTTAAGAACTGTTCTGGATGCGCATAAGACATTGATGAAACTCAATGCAAATAATCAGAATATGTTCGAGCCACTTGTTAAGCAATTGCAGAAAGAACAAGATACGCTTGAACAAGTATCTGATAAGCAAAATGCCTAAATTTTATTGCTAATCGGGATTTGTATATGACTCTTGTTTCAGTTGTTCAAATGAATTCTCAAGATGACATTGAAAGCAACTTTCAAATAATTGAGTCATTGATTCAGCAAAGCAAGGCTCAAAATGCTAGCTTAATTGTTTTTCCCGAGAACTTTGTATGTTTCGCTGCTGGTAAACAGCGTGAAACAGCTGAGCAATTTGAATCGATCCAGCAAAGACTTGAGAAACTTGCGCATCAATATCAAATCTGGATTGTTGCAGGTACTCTGCCGTGCCCATTCCGTCCAGATGGATCTATCATTCAAGATGGCCGTGTGCGTACAGTAAGCTTATGTATCAGTCCTGAAGGTACAGAAGCACGATACGACAAAATACATTTATTTGATGTACAAGTTGGCGATGCTGTTGGTGGATATCAAGAATCCCGTTTCTTCGAGCCTGGAACAGACGTTGTAGTCACATCTACTCCTTTTGGCAATATCGGCCTAATGGTATGTTATGACTTGCGTTTTCCCGAGTTAGCTTTAACCCTCAGACAACAAGGCGCTCATCTATTGACTGCTCCGGCAGCATTTACCTATACAACAGGGCAAATGCACTGGCAGCTGTTGTTGCAAGCACGTGCAATGGATAGCCAATGCTATGTTTTAGGAGCGGCACAACAAGGTTGGCATGGGGAAAAACGTCAAACCTGGGGACATGCAGGAGCAACTGATAGCCGGGGACAAATTTTAAGTATGATTGAACATGAAGGTAATGGTTTAATTACTATACCTTTTGATTTAGCTGCTCAAGAACTTGTTCGCACTTCAATGCCTTTAATGACTCATCGTAAATTAATTCACTATTAAAAGCTTAATTATTCATGTGGAAATACTTATTTAGCATTTTTTGCTTAGGGGCAAATATTCACTGTTACGCAGCGGATTTCGGTGCAACAAATCATTTTGTTTCCCCAAATTTAGAGCTTAAACAAAATACTTTTCCACCTACTCCAAAAAATATTCCTCTTCCTGCTTTTGGGCAACGAATTATTGGCTGGGGAACTGGTGCTGAAGGTGCAAGACAACGTTTAGAAAACATTCAACCAGCTGATGTTTCTATGATAAAAAAACAAGGCACAACCTTGGAAATGATTACAGCTTGGCAGGATTTTTACGAACAAGAGCAACAACGCGATGAGAACAATCCAACTGCAAGATACCGTGCTCGTTTAATGAAAAAAATTGCTGACCTCTGGTAATTGTTTCAAATTCATATTTTAAAGTTATAGAGTAATCCTTTGATTACTCTTTTTTTGCGTTATCTGATTTTTATCAATAATTCAGAATTATGAGCATTTAAGAAATTAAACATAAAGCGATATACTAGAAAAGCACCCACTAGTTTTCTGAGGAATATATGGACCAAGACTGTCAAAACTTAAAGCTTGAGAATCAATTATGTTTCCTCATTTATTCAACAAATTTAGCTCTTAATCAACTTTATCGTAAACTTTTAACTCCATTAGGTATTACCTATCCTCAATATTTGGTGATGTTAGTTTTATGGGAAAAAGATGAGATTACTGTTTCAGAAATTGGCAGCAAGTTATTTTTAGAGTCCTCCACCTTAACACCAATTTTAAAAAAGCTAGAAGCACTGCAATTTGTTAATCGTACTCGTTCAAAAGAAGATGAGCGACAAGTAATTATTACGTTAAGCGAAAACGGGAAAAAACTTAAAGAACGGGCAGTGAATATTCCAGCTCATATATTGGAAGCAAGTTCTTGTGATATGACCACGTTACTCGGCCTAAAAGATCAACTGACACAGCTTCGTACAAATATAGCTAAATAATCACCACTTTTTTTACAAAATTAACTTGTTAAAATATTTAAGTCGTGTACGATATATTTGTATTCAATTTAATTTAGGAATAAAAAGATGTCTTTAGAAAAAGTTGTGTATCGTGCAAAAGCTAAAGCAACTGGTGGCCGTGATGGTCGTGCAACTTCATCAGACGGTGTATTAGACGTACAACTTGGTGTGCCTAAAGAAATGGGTGGCGCTGGTGGTGCTGTAACCAACCCAGAACAATTATTTGCAGCTGGTTATTCAGCGTGCTTTTTAGGCGCTTTAAAATTTGTTGCTAACCGCGATAAATTCAACATTAGCAAAGATGCTTATGTTGAAGGTGAAGTTGGTATTGGTCCAATTCCTACAGGTTTTAGTATTGAAGTTACTTTAAATGTTTATTTAATTGGTATGGACCGCGAAGAAGCTGAAAAATTAGTTGCAGCAGCTCATATTGTTTGTCCATATTCAAATGCGACTCGTAACAATATTGATGTAACTTTTAATATTGTGACTGAATAATTATTCATATTGAAAAATGCCCGAATATTATCGGGCATTTTTTATATCTTTCGTATTATGCTTCACTTGCTTCATTAGTTACACGAAGTACTTCTTCAAGTGTAGTTTTGCCTGAGAGCACTTTACGCAAGCCATCATCTCGAATAGAACCAGAATACTGACGGGCATAATTTTCTAATTCAAACTCTGCTGCATTACCATGAATGAGTCGGCGCATAGGTTCATCAATAGGTACAATTTCATAAATCGCTGTACGGCCATTAAACCCTAAGTGGGAACATTGCTCACACCCTTGAGCTTCCGGTAACTTTAAAGTTGGCTCATGCGAAATATGCTGAAAAACCTGCTTTTCAAAAGTATCGGCTTCACGCCATGTCATACAATGTGGACATAAGGTACGAACCAAACGCTGAGCAACGACCCCAATTAAAGAACTTGAAAGTAAGAACGGTTCAATTCCCATATCTTTAAGGCGAGTAACCGCACCAATAGCAGTATTGGTATGTAGTGTCGATAAAACCAAATGACCTGTTAATGATGCTTGTACTGCAATTTCAGCAGTTTCTAAATCACGAATCTCACCAACCATTACAACATCTGGATCTTGACGTAACATTGCCTTTAAAGCACGAGCGAATGTCATATCCACTTTGGTATTAACTTGTGTTTGCCCTATGCCTTCAAGTTGATATTCGATTGGGTCTTCGGCAGTTAAGATATTGCGCGTATTATCATTTAAATCAGATAAAGCTGCATATAAGGTAGTGGTTTTTCCCGAACCCGTAGGACCTGTAACTAAAATAATTCCGTGTGGACGATGCACCAATTGAGTTAAACGCTCATAGTCATTTGCCATTAACCCCAAGTGAGTCATATTAAGGCGACCCGCTTGTTTATCAAGCAAACGCATAACAACTCGCTCGCCATGAGACGAAGGCAAAGTAGATACACGCACATCAACTTCACGTCCAGCAAGTCGTAAAGAAATACGTCCATCTTGCGGCACACGCTTTTCGGCAATATCTAGTTTCGCCATAACTTTAATACGTGAAACAAGTAACGGTGCCAACTCACGGCGCGGCTGTACAATTTCACGTAATTGACCATCTACCCGCAAACGAACGGATAATTTTTTTTCAAAAGCTTCAATATGGATATCAGAAGCACCAACTCGAATCGCCTCTGATAGAAGTGCATTGATCAGACGGACAATAGGCGCGTCATCTTCTTGGTCCATTAAGTCTTCTGTTTCAGGAACCTGATCGGCCAAACTCAATAAATCTGGATGATCTTCTAGACCTGCTGCAACTTGTTGCGACTCCCCTGTGTCACCAGCGTAACTCGTACTTAATAAGCTATTAAACTCTTGTTCAGTACATAGCTGATAATGTGCAGGCTTCCCCAAAATTCGTCTTGCTTCCTGCAATGCAATTTTTTCTGTATTTTGACGTCTAACAATAAAAACTTGATCACCGTCATAACGAAATAAAACACCATGACGCTTGGCAAAACTATATGGAACTTGTATTTGTTTCAATATTTGCATCACAATTTATAATGATGAGTAAGATGATTTTGAGTGTACTCTAAGCAGATTACAGCGTGAAGTCTGTTTAACAACTCGGTAGAGGAATTTTACGTCTTGTTTGAAAATAATGAATATCAGCCTCGCCCCCAGAATTCTTTAAAATGGTGGGGTGAACAGCACTTTGAAATTAACCAGTCCAAAGCATGGCAATTCGGTTCAATGCTCTTTCGTTTAACGCGGGGCATAAAAGAATGGCGTATCGAATATTATCGTCCCACTCTCCAAGATGATAATGAACAAGATTGGCACATTATCTCGGATGCAAATTTTGGTTTCCCCCATACTGTTCAAGTCGAACGTTACATGTTTAGAAAAACTAATCCAAAGTTTCTACTTATGCCTCGTTTGGCGGACCGATCTGTTGTGATTAAACCTGTTGATCCAATTTATATTCCAGCAGGTCAGCGAGGGACTCTTTATATTAGTACTCCTTTATGGATTGCAGGTTTAGTTGAAAGTCAGCATGAACCTTTATTTGAGATTCCTGTAATTCAGCCTAAAGATACATGGTTTGGACCCAATGCACAGCAAGGTGAAATTTGCTATGCCACCTCTGTTGATGGACGTACCGATTTAAATCTATTAACACCACGTGCTTTTAGAGCAGTTACGCCGATTGATTTTCACAATACCAGTAATCATCAATTACGCTTTGATCGTATGAATGTTCCGGTTACTGCCCTACCGCTATTTTATAGTGAAAGTACGGGACGCTTATGGACCTCACAGATTAAAGTTTATTATGAAGGGTCTGACCGCCCTGCCCGCATTCGTATTGAAAACCGTACACCGCCTCTTGCAGGTGAAGTGACTTACGTACATCCCCCACGTTCACCTGGCGGTGCACTATTTAATATGTTTGATTCATTTTTCTAAGGGGGTTTTATGGCTGATTCAAATATTCCTAGAGATATCGCTGATAGCCTCAAAAGTATATTCACCAATATTAATACCGAACGTATCAGTGAAATTTTAGTCGGTGTTGTGCTTTGTTTTATTGGTTTTGTCCTTGCCCGTATTATTTCCAATACATTTATTAGAACCGTTGGCTCACGTTTTAATGCTCATCAGCGTCTGGTATGGCGCCGCGGTATTTTCTATTTTATTTTCTTACTCTTCATTATGACGAGTTTAAAAGAAGCCGGTTTCAAACTTAGTGTATTCCTAGGGGCAGCGGGGATCTTAACAGTAGCGCTCGGTTTTGCTTCGCAAACCTCTGCCAGTAACTTGATTAGTGGTTTATTTTTGATTGGTGAAGGTTCATTTGAAGTCGGTGATACCATTCAAATCACCCTCATTCGTGGCAATACCATCGAAGGTGAAGTCATCTCAATTGATTTGCTTTCAGTAAAATTACTTACACTCGACAACGTCTATATTCGTTTACCGAATGAACAACTTATTCGTGCCCCTGTACACAACTTATCTAAATACCCGATACGCCGTATTCCAATTACACTCGCCATTAACTTTCATGAAGACATTATTAAAGTCCGTGAGGTTCTACTTAACGTCGCAGCAAATTACCCACTCGTGTTAGATGACCCAAAACCTGCGGTTACAGTAACTGCATTTAGGGAATCATCGATTGAGCTTTTATTTGCAATGTGGTGCCGCCAAGAAAATTCTTTAAAAGTTCGAGATGAAATGCAAGAACGTATCCGAAATGGCTTTTTAGATAACCAAATTGAGATTCCTGTTCCTAAAATGGGATTAATTGATCGACCATCTACTATTTTTGCTGAAGACGATATCGATCAATACAGTAATCAAAAAGAGTTAAAAAGAGAGCCTAAAGCTTAGGCTCTTGATTCTTCTTTACAGAGGATGATGGTGGTAATGGTGCAAGATAAGCAATAATCAGCATTACCCCACCTGCTCCAATAAATGAAATAACTCGAGTTAACGTTGCACTTTGCGATAGATCAAGCAAAATCAGCTTTAATACAACAATCCCTAAAAGTGCAGCGCCTACAAACCAGAGTTGACGAATCATTTTTCGACTAGAGAATGTCGTCAATACAAATGCCAAAATAACCCAAAGTAAGGTCAAACTTAGCTGTACTACACCATTTGTCCAAATTGAAGCACTCCATAGCGGTGTTGCCCAGTAATGGTGCAAGCCTCGAACGACTACACTACTAAATACCAGTAAGCCCACTAAAATTGTTGTAATTTTAAAAGTCCACTCCAGTGACTTATCTTGATCAAAATCATGTTGATAAATAATAAAAAGTAAGCCTGCAAATACCGCAATTGAAAGAAAGTCCGTTAAGTTAATTAAAGGAATAAAATAAAGGTACTCGGCAGAATGGCTATCAATACTCACCGCAAGCAACCACAGTAAGCTTAAACACCACACCGGAATTTGATGCAATAGTGTCGTTTTATGAGTTTTATAAGCCCAAAGCGAATAAGCCACAGGAACAAAAGCCAAAGCCACAATTGGCATTTTTGGAAAAATAGCCACGCCAACTATTGCTAACGCTAACCAGCTTAAACCAGCCCAGACTTTTAAGTATCCAGACTCACCCGTCTGTGGTTGAGCCATAATAAATAAGCCGCTAAGAATAATTGTAGCGACTAGGAAAGTAGTTTGCTGTAATGAGTCTCCCCATTTAAACAACGTAAATACTTGACTAACAGAGACCTCCCCCAAAACTAACAACAGTAACAGGCTAATTAAAATTAACTGCAAACTCTGCCATTGCACACGTAATTTATAGTGTACGACTGCACTAAATATTGCGATTAGGGCTACAGCGAAGATCAAATACGGACTTAAACCATGATGATGCCATGCCATTATTTCTATACCAGCTACGGCGCCCGCATACATACCTAAGCATAAGAAAATACCGCTAAACATACTTGCGCTAAAATAGCGTTGCTCTTTACTGTTGTATTGCAATAAATAAAAAGCAGAAATGAATTGAGCAATTGCATAAATGCTAGTGCTTAGCGTTGGAAACTTTTCATTTGCCCAAACCTGATAAAACAGTGCAAGTGAACTGAGTAAAACTAAAACTACGCCAATATATCGGCTTAAACGATAGCGCTCAGTTACTCCCCAAACGATTAAAGCCGTACCTTGTGCAACCCAGCCAATAGCAGTCCAGTGCGCCCCTTTTGCGAGTGGAAAAATTAAGGCAAAAAAAGCAACCGCGAGTATAAAAAAACTTTTTGCAAGAACTGAAAGTTGTGGATGGTTTTTTTTAATCCAATAAGTTAATACCGCATAAGTACACGCTAATACAGCAGCACCAATCGTCAAAGCTTGGGTCGACTCATGAACTAAATAAGCATGAAGTGTAAAGCCTAATACAGGAACACTAAAAATAAGGCCAACATCTAAGAGTGGAGGTACACGAATCCCCTCTTGTTTTTCATGTGCTGAAACCCGCGATATATTTTGGCTATAACGAACACTTAACCAAATAAACAAAGCAATATGACACCATAAGATCCAGTCTAATGTGTCAAATTTTGCAGGTTCAGCATAAAATGCGATTGCACTACCACCAATAAACATTGTGGCAAAGAAAGCAATCTGATTTAGGATTTTCCAAGGCTGAATAAAATTAACAGTGGCGACTGCAAGATTAATAACCAGATAGTAACTAAATAAAAAAACCACATCAGGACGATATTGCGGAATAACTAAAGGAGCTGCACAAGCCATACCCAGTGCGAGTATTGCCAAATAAATAGCTTGTTGTTTTAAACTCAGGAATACTGTAATTGCTAATAAAATCGTAAATAGAATACTTGCTGTAGTTAGGCTGGTAATTACACCAAAATGATGCGAGAACACAAGCGTTAGAAAGACAACAGCTAACCCGACACCTTGCAATGCCACAGCAAATAGCTGGTTTTTCTTTTGCAAGGTATATCCAAATGCTGTTAATACACCTCCTGCAATCGCAATAAAACCAAGTTTCACACCTAAGCTCAACTGCCAATGCTCACTGGCAAAACGCAGTAAGAGCACCACCCCAACCATAAGCACAGCAACAGCAACTCTTAAAATTGGATTACCATGAATCATCCAATCGACTGCTGGTTGCCACCATGCGGTGGTCTGTGTACGAGCTATTTGTTCTTCTTGATCTAAAGCTGTTGTTTCAGGCAAAGCTGGCTCGGTAATATTGTTTGGATCAGCTTGCTCTGATACAGGCATTATCACTTCTGTATGTATAGATTCATTTACACTTACTGTTTGCTTGGCTGACTCGAGGAACAATAGACGAGTATGAAATGTACTAATAGTTTGCATCAAACATAACAATAAAACCAGTAATGCCCCACCAGCAATCCACATCCAATGATTGATATAAGCAACTAATGCAACTAAAGCAGCCGCATAAATGACTGTGCGTTGTATGTGAATAGAATAAAGTGGGGTTCTCTGCCGAGAAAACTGTTGTTCTAAATGAGTTAAACGTTGATGTAGATTTGATAACGACTGAACTAGTATGACAGTAAGAGCAATAGATAAAGCAACAACGGCACTCTGAAATTTAAAACCAATTGAAATGGCTAAAAACAAAGTCAAAGCGATCAAAACAACGATCATTCCCTGTTTGTCTTTTTTATACATGGGCTTAGCAATATGACACCTTCATTACATATCATCTTACTTCAAGCCAATACAAGCGTATATTTATACATACAAAATACTGCAAAAATCATAAACCTGCATTCATAGCCGTTTTCACGTAAAATACCCCTAATTCAAATTAAGGAATTGTTCAATGCCACCATTTGTCTTGGTTGATGGGTCCTATTTTTTATTTCGTGCATATCATGCATTACCACCATTGACGACCTCTACAGGGTTACATACCAATGCAATACGTGGGGCAATTTCTGCCATTCAAAAATTAATGCGCCGTATGCAACCAACACATATGGCCGTAATTTTCGATACGCCTGAGCCAACTTTCCGTCATAAGCTTTCACCTATTTATAAAGGTGACCGCCCGACTATGCCGGAAGAGTTATCTCAACAGATTCCATATTTACACGCTCTAATTAAAGCGCAAGGAATTCCTTTATATAGCCTTCCGGGTGCTGAAGCTGATGACATTATCGGCACACTTGCTAAACGTGCCGTACTCGAGGGCCATCATGTACTTATCTCAACTGGAGATAAAGACATGGCTCAGCTCGTCAATGACCATGTCAAACTTGAAGATAGCTTTAAAGATCGTGTAATGGACACCGACGGTGTATTTGAAAAATTTGGTGTTTGGCCAAATCAGATTATCGATTACTTAACCCTTATGGGCGATGCGTCTGACGGTATTATGGGCGTGCCTGGCGTGGGAGCAAAAACAGCAGCCAAGTTACTGACCGAATATGGCACTTTAGATAATATCATTGCTAATGTAGACCAGCTTAAAGGCAAACTGAGCCAAAATATTAAAGATAACTTAGACAATATTAAGCTTGATCATCAGTTGGCAAGTATTGTTTGCGACCTTCCTTTAGAACTCGACTGGCATGAGTTAAAGCTTACTGATCCAAACGTAGAGGCTTTGCGTAATCTATACACTGAGCTCGAGTTTAGAAACCAATTACAGTCGCTTGATCATCCAAACAATCCAAATAGTTCAAGCTACAAACAGCAAGCTTCACAGACCGTGGTTCAAAATGAAGTTAAACCTGCTGAAACGATAGAAACAGAAGATCAAGCTAGCTTAACTAGTCAAGATGATCAGCTTGGGACTGCAAATTATCATACTGTTTTAACTCAAGAAGCTTGGGATCAAATCTGGCAACGCATGCAAAATGCCGATCATTTTGCTATTGATACAGAGACCACAAGTCTTGATTACCGTATTGCCGAAATGGTTGGTTTTTCAATCGCCTTTGATGCAAAAGATGCCTATTATGTGCCTTTAGCGCATAACTATGAAAATGCGCCACAGCAGCTGGATCGTGAACAAATTCTGGCTCAAATTAAGCCAGTATTAGAAAATGAAGCGGTTAAAAAAATCGGTCATCACCTTAAATATGATGCGCACATTTTTGCTAATCACGGTATAGAACTTAAAGGCTGGTATTTCGATAGCATGCTGGCATCTTATGTATTAAATGCAGCAGCAACTCGTCACGGTATGGATGATGTAGCTCGTGTCTATTTAAGTCACTTAACCACAACTTTTGAACAAATTGCTGGTAAAGGTGCTAAACAGAAGACTTTTAATCAAATTGAGATTGAAGTTGCAGCTCATTATGCAGCCGAAGATGCACATGTGACTTATCGTTTATATGAAGTCCTTTCAAATAAACTTAAAGCACATCCTGAGCTAGAAAATATTTTATATAATATCGAAATGCCGGTTGCCCGAATTTTGTCAGGCATGGAAGAAGATGGTATTCGTTTAGATCATGCATTCTTAGATAAATTAAGTGTTGAATTTGCAAAAACCATGGAAGGCCTTGAAAATCAGGCTATGGAAATTGCAGATGAAACTTTTAACATTGCTTCACCTAAACAAGTAGGCGAAATCCTATTTGATAAATTAGGTATTAAAGGTGGTAAAAAAACTGCAACTGGACAATACAGTACCAGTGAAAGTGTTTTAGAAAAAATCGAACACCCATTAGCGGAAATTATTCTAGAACATCGTGGGTTAGCAAAGCTAAAAAGTACCTATACTGACCGTCTAGTTGAACAATCTCATAACGATACCCATCGCGTACATACAAGTTATCACCAAGCTCTCACAGCGACAGGTCGTCTATCTTCTTCGGATCCTAACTTACAAAATATTCCAATTCGTAGACAAATTGGCCGTCAAATTCGTAAAGCATTCATTGCACCAGAAGGACGAGTTTTACTAGCAGCCGATTACTCACAAATTGAACTTCGTTTAATGGCTCATTTTTCTCAAGATGATGCTTTAGTACATGCGTTCCAGCACGGACAAGACGTTCACCGCCGTACTGCTGCAGAAGTATTGGGTATTGCGATCGAAGATGTAACAAACGATCAGCGTCGCCAAGCCAAAGCTGTAAATTTTGGTTTACTTTACGGTATGTCCGAGTTTGGCTTAATTCGTCAGTTAGGCTTCACACGTCAAGAGTCGCAAAACTATATTAAGCAATACTTCCAACGCTATCCGGGTATTTATGAATACATGCAACGTACCCGCCAAGTAGCATCGGAGCAAGGCTTTGTTGAAACTATTTTAGGACGTCGTCTTTATACACCAGATATTGATGCTCGAAATGTGATGGTACGTAAGGCTGCTGAACGTGCTGCGATCAATGCGCCTTTACAAGGTAGTGCAGCTGATATTATTAAACTTGCAATGATTGCAGTTGATAAAATCTTGCCAAAAGATCAAGCAAAACTACTACTTCAGGTACACGATGAATTAGTGTTTGAAGCCGATCAAAACATTGCCGAAGAACTTTCTAAGCAAATCGCAAGTGTTATGGAATCCGTTGTCGAAATTTCTGTGCCTTTAGTAGTTGAAGTTGGGCAAGGGCAAAACTGGGATGATGCACACTAAGTCATCAATAAACCAATAAAAAAGGGCTGTGAAATACAGCCCTTTTTTATCGTCTCAACTTAAAGTCCAGTTAAAAGAACTTTAGCAACTTCATTCATTAAGATCTCAGCAATATAGAGCGCTAAGAATGCCAAAATTGGCGACAAATCAATCATTCCCATATTAGGCAGTAAGCGACGGAACGGCGCTAATAATGGTTCTGCCAAATCTTGAATGACTTCAATATAAGGTGAACGAGATTGAGTGAACATCACCACCCAACTCAAAATGATTGTCGCAAAAATTAAATAACGACAGAAACGAATCAAATCTTGGATCATTGTCACAAATGTCAGAATCACTAAATGAATCGGACTATTTGGCATTGAACCTGAAAGATACATCACACCGAAAATTTTCAGTAAATATAAAATAATTAAAAGAACTAACGCGGCTAAATTGAATCGGCCTTTTGCGACTGTTGGAAAAATTCGGCCAAAAATATCAACAATCTTCGTCGCCTTTACTGTCGATAAAACCACAGGATTATAAGGACTTACTGCCGCCAATTGCATTAAGAACCGGAAAAAGACCAATAAAATCGCAACGTTAATTAAAATTCCAAAAATTAGCGCAGAATTTGCACCCATAGTTGTCTTATCCTATTAAAGCTATTTTGCACTGTCACTCAGTTCTTGAGCCAATTCTTGGCTACGTTTCTGTGCAGCAGCTAATGCAGATTGAATATTTTGAGAGATTTGTGCACGATCAAAAACTTCAAGTGCAGCTTGTGTTGTACCATTCGGTGATGTCACATTTTTACGTAGTTCAGACGGAGTATTTGAACTCGTAATTGCCATTTGAGCCGCACCTAATGCTGTTTGAAGAGTTAAAGCAGTTGCAACTTTTTCATCTAGGCCTAGATTTTTACCTGCACGGATCATACTTTCCATGAGATAGAAGAAGTAAGCTGGGCCTGAACCTGAAACTGCTGTTACCGCATCAATTTGAGCTTCGGAGTTTACCCAAATTGTTAAACCAGTTGCTGCTAAAATTTGACTCGTTAATTCACGGTCTGAAGCACCAACTACATCAGTCGCATAAATACCATGTGCGCCAGTTTGAACTAATGCTGGCGTATTAGGCATAACACGAACAATTCGTTCGCTATCAATAAGATTTGATATTGTCTTAATTTCCGCACCAGCAATGATGGAAATAACCAGTTTATCCGATAATAAGCCTTTCAGCGGACGTAGAACATTCGCTAGAACTTGTGGCTTTACCGCAAGTACAACAACATCCGCATTTTTAATTGCAGCCACATTATCTTGTGTTACATGAACTTCTTTTTCTTGTAATAAATGACGGATTTGTTCAACTGGATCTGAAACGGTAATACGTGTTGGCGGCAAACCTCTTGAAATCAGCCCGCCGATCAACGCTTGGGCCATATTACCACCACCAATAAAACAGATATTACTATTTACTGCACTTGTCATAACCATATTCGCCATTTACCAGATCACAAGAATGAGAAATTAAATCTGGTTGCCATCCTCCTTGCTCACAATACGGAGACTGAGCCAACCAAAATCCTTTCGGTGTAAAAACCCCAAGCATAACATTATCTATGACTAATATTTGAATTGTATGACGAAGCCAAGGCAAAATATGTGCTTCTTGAATCGCTTTTTTTAACGGCCATTGTCCAACACGACCATATAGATGAATCTTTTCCCCACCTTGACGTCGAATTATTTTCAATTTTTTATTCAATAAAGAATGACTTAAACCAATTTTTTTACTCTCAATATTGAACAGCCCTGCTGCGCCCTGCCATTCTTCTTGTAATTTAAATGAATGCTCCAGTTCAGCTTCAACCGGATTTAATTTTTCAGCAAGATAAATCTGTTTACTTAACCTATAAAGAATATTTTGATAACGGACGTAATAAAACTGGTTCCAATGTAAAGCGGCTTGTGCATCAGATTTAGAATCAATGACTTCTTTTTTTAAGCGCTCGACCATTTCAAATGCAGGCCGATATTGCCCATCACCCTTCATCCATGCAGAAAGTAACTGGCGCTGTCGTGCAAAAGATAACTCAAATAATTTCGTTAAATCTAAATAGTCAGCTGAACCCGAATATTGCCAATCATTTTTCAGAACTTCTTCTAAAATTTCGGAAGCATCCTGCATGAGATAACTGGTTCGGCTCAGCGCCTGCTGCATTTTTGGAAATCTTTTTGATAAAAATGGCCAAAGCTCTTCACGACACCACACACGGTCATAATGGGTATCATAATTCATTGGATCATCAATATACTTCACTTCAAGCTGAGCAGCCCAAGAAGCAATTTGCTCACGTGTTAAATCCAAAAAAGGACGCCAAATCGTCATATTTTCACGGTAATCAATGGCTTGCATTGCAGCAAGTCCATCTACACCTGTACCTGACAATAAACGTAAAATAGCTGTTTCGGCCTGATCTTGCTGATGATGAGCAAGCAATAGAATTTCATTTTGTTGTAAATGTTGCTGATAAGCTTGATAACGTGCTTGACGTGCTTGAGCTTCCAGATTCCCATCAGAAATCTGTACTTTTTGAATAATATAAGAAATATTTAAACTTGTTGCCTGACTGGCAACAAGTTTCCCCCATTCTGCACTTTGTTCTTGCAGTTGATGATCAATGTAAATTGCCCGGATCTTTTGAGGGAAAATTTGAGTCATTAAATGTAGTAGTAGCATTGAATCCAAGCCACCACTACATCCAATAAGAAAAGAACTATTTTCTGAAAACTCTTGAGCCTGCTTTAAGACGTGATGCCTAAATTTTCGCTGCCAAACTTCATTAAACGTTGATAACGTGCTTCGCATCGTTCATTTGCATCCATCGGTAGCAATTCATCCAAAGCTTGCTTTAAAACTACTTTTAGGTTTTGCATCACACGCTCAGGGTCTAAATGAGCTCCTTCGCCTTCATCTACTACATATTCAACAATACCTAGAGATTGTAGTTTATCTGCTGTTAAACCTAAAGCTTCACTCGCTTGAGCTGCTTTTTCAGCAGTCTTCCATAAAATAGATGCACAACCTTCTGGTGAAATCACAGAATAAATACTATGTGATAGCATAATCACACGGTCAGCAACCCCAATACCTAGAGCACCGCCAGAACCACCTTCACCGAGTACTGTTGCAACAACAGGAACTTTCAAACTTGAAAGTTGAGCAAGACTAGTGGCAATTGCTTCAGCTTGTCCACGTTCTTCAGCACCAACACCTGGATATGCACCCATCGTATCAATAAACGTGAAAACCGGAAGATTAAAACGCTCAGCCATATCTAGTAAACGCTGAGATTTACGGTAACCTTCTGGGTTCGCCATACCAAAGTTGTGCTTTAATTTTTCACGGGTACTACGACCACGGTGTTGTCCAATGACCATCACAGGTTGACCGTCAAAACGAGCAAGACCACCTACCATCGCACCATCGTCACCAAACAAACGATCACCATGCAAGGCATCAAACTCTGTAAAGATTTCACCGACATAATCTAGAAACTGCGGACGATCAGGATGACGTGCAATTTGAACCGTTGTCCACGCTTTGGACTGAGTAGCTTTTTTCATAGGTCGAATATTATCCCTTTAATCGATAAATTTTTCCGACTGAATATTCAATTCAATGTCCCAATGCTTAAACTGCTCTTGCTCATCATGCAAGTCGGCAACTAACAATGGCCATTGTTTGGCATCACCAGAAACACTAAGCTGCCATTGTTGATCATTTATGATGGTCAATTCAATGGCAGGAAGCATCTGATCACTGCGACTATGGTTGAGTAAAACTGCAAGGCGAAGTAATAAACTTAGGTAGAGTAATTTATTACCGCCCGCCTTTAAAACTTCATTTTTTACATCATTACGTAATTTACGACGATGATGAGCAACTAAATGTGAAAGATGGTTTTGATCAATTTGTGAGAAACCAGGAATATCAGAATGCTGTAATAAATAAGCACCATGACGATGATAACCACCATGACTAATTGCTAAACCAATTTCATGCAAATATGCTGCACGGCGCAGTAAGTCACTGTCTTCACTGGTTAAATTCAGAGATTCTGCTACCCCATCAAATAAGTGTTGAGCTGTATTTACAACTCGTTCTGCTTGTTTCGGATCAGCGTTATAACGTCCCATTAGGGCTTGCACACTACGATCTCGGATATCTTCATGCTTAAAACGACCTAAAAGGTCATACATGACTCCTTCACGTAATGCACCATCAGAATATGCCAAATGTTCAATTTCTAATACTTCAAAAACTGCGTACAAAATTGCCAATCCGGCTGGCAAAACTGCTCGTCGATCTTCTCTAAGTCCTTCAAAATCAATTTCAGAAATATTTTTGAACTTGAGCAACTTATCTTTAAGTTTATAGAGACCCTCACGAGTAACATTTTCTTGCTCGTCACTTAACCCCATATTTACCATAATTTGACGGCAGGCTTTAATTGTACCGCTAGAACCAACAACAGTATCCCAACCTTCCATTTTATAAGTTGTTGCGATCGCTGAAAGTTCTTTGCGCGCAGCAACCACTGCCTTATCAAAAGCTTTTTGGGTAATTTCACCATCAGCAAAGTAGGCTTTAGTATATGCTACACAACCCATCTGTAATGATTCGGTATAAATCGGCTCGAATTCTTCGCCAATAATAAACTCAGTAGACCCACCACCGATGTCAACTACTAAGCGGCGTCCACCATTTGCCATCGTGTGAGATACACCGAGATAAATCAGTCGTGCTTCTTCACGGCCTGCAATAATTTCAATAGGTTTAGGTAATATTTCAGCAGCTTTTTGAATAAACTCATGGCCATTTTTAGCCTGACGTAAAGCATTCGTTGCCACAATTCTTAAACGATTAGGTTGAACCGACCCCAAACGCCCGACAAAACGAGCCAAACATGCCAAGCCACGTTGCTGTGCAGCTTCTGTTAAGTTTTTATTTTCATCCAGACCAGCTGCAAGCTGTACTTTTTCTGACATTGAAGCCACTTTTTTAACTTCACCGTGATCTACCCGTGCAATGGCAAGGTGAAAACTGTTCGACCCCATATCTATGGCAGCAAGTAATTCTTCATCAATCAGAAAGTCAGACATTATTGAACTAAACCCATAACAATTCACGCCTAGAGTAATTCACAAGAATGCAATTGAAAAGCCATTTTCATCAACAATTAATAGCCATCGATAATTTTCGATTTGTTAAACGATTGTACAAGCCGATGGTGAATATCGTGAGCATCCATTAGACAAATTTAATTAAGCCTTGAATAATAGCATCAAACCCTTACATTGAACTAAGTAGCTATGTAATACTGATAGAGATTATATCCTCCTATAGTGATAGCACTTTTTTCTAAAAATTGGAGCCGTACCATGTCTGCGACTATTGTAAATACAACTGATGATAACTTCCAAGCAGATGTTCTAGATGCAGAAACACCTGTACTTGTTGACTTCTGGGCAGGTTGGTGTGCACCTTGTAAAGCGATTGCACCTGTTCTTGAAGATTTATCAAGTGAATATGCTGGTAAAGTAAAAATCGTTAAAGTTGACGTGACTTCTTGTGAAGATACTGCAGTGAAATACAATATCCGTAATATTCCTGCTTTATTACTTTTCAAAAATGGTGAAGTAGTAGCGCAGCAAATCGGTGCTGTACCTCGTTCTAAACTCGTTAGCTTCATTGACGAAAACGTTTAAGTCCGAACGTTACAGATGAAATACGCTATATCTCTATAGCGTATTTTTTTCGGCTATAAATTGACAAATTAGCTGATCTCACTTATATTGCATGCTCAAGAGGCACTGAAGGGAATCGTCTTCTGTCCGGCTTCTTACAAGACACAAACATAAAGATCGCCACTCGGCAACAGAAATTGTTTTTTCACATTTCTCTTCGAAACAGTTAATTAGACTTCTGAATTGTTATTGTGTAAATACAATTGCGATACTCTTTTTTGTATGCGAGCGATTTTTCTTCTTTTAAACCACACTCTATTCTTTCCTAATTCTGACCCCTATGAACTTAACTGAACTCAAGAAAAAACCAATCGGCGAACTAATTAAAATTGCTGAATTTATGGGCCTTGAAGGTATGGCTCGTAACCGAAAGCAAGATATTATCTTTGCCATCTTGAAACGCCATGCAATGAATGGCGAAGAAATTTTTGGTGACGGCGTTCTTGAAATTCTCTCTGATGGTTTTGGTTTTTTGCGCTCTGCCGCAGGTTCGTATTTAGCCGGTCCGGATGATATTTATGTGAGCCCCTCACAAATCCGACGCTTTAACTTGCGTACAGGTGATACCATCACAGGTACTATTCGCCCTCCGAAAGAAGGTGAGCGTTATTTTGCGTTGCTCAAAGTTAACCAGATTAACTATGACACGCCAGAAAATTCTCGAAATAAAATTTTATTTGAAAACTTAACTCCCCTTTTCCCAACCGAACAATTGGTTATGGAACTTGGTAATGGTACAACAGAAGACTTAACTGCCCGTGTTGTCGACTTAGTTGCGCCAATTGGTAAAGGACAACGTTCTATTATTGTTGCACCGCCAAAAGCGGGTAAAACAATGTTACTTCAAAACATTGCACAATCTATTGTGAGAAACAATCCGGAAGTGTTCCTTATTGTTTTACTTATTGATGAGCGTCCAGAAGAAGTAACTGAAATGGAACGTACCGTACGCGGTGAAGTCGTTGCCTCAACATTTGATGAAGCACCAGCACGTCACGTACAAGTAGCTGAAATGGTCATTGAAAAAGCAAAACGTCTTGTTGAACATAAAAAAGATGTTGTGATTTTACTTGACTCTATCACACGTTTAGCTCGCGCATACAACACTGTAATTCCTTCATCAGGCAAGGTATTGACCGGTGGTGTAGATGCACATGCATTAGAACGCCCAAAGCGTTTCTTCGGTGCTGCTCGTAATATCGAAGAAGGCGGTTCTTTAACAATCATCTCTACTGCTCTTATTGAAACTGGCAGTAAAATGGACGATGTAATTTACGAAGAATTCAAAGGTACTGGTAACCAAGAAATTACACTTGATCGCCGTATTGCTGAGAAGCGTGTCTTCCCTGCCATGAATATTAAGAAGTCAGGTACACGTCGTGAAGAACGTTTAATGGATGAAGATAAATTACGTAAAGTCTGGATCCTCCGCAAACTCCTTCATCCTATGGATGAGTTGGCTGCTATGGAATTCTTACTTGACCGTATGAAAGAAACCAAAACAAATGATGATTTCTTTGATCAGATGAAACGTAAAGCTTCCACTTAATCATTATGTTGTTTTCCAAAAAGCTACTCTCATGAGTAGCTTTTTTATTTGGTTGACATGCTTTACACAAAAATACATTTTGTTAAACCTTATGTAAGGATATATTTAAGCTTTTGAAAACAAATATTTTTAATATAAAAAAATTATGTTTTTTAGTAGCTTACTTATACCTTTTCCAATATATCTAATCTAATTGATTGTTTTTTTCTGTTAAAAAACAGGCTGTTTTTTCAATTTTTCTGCGCTTTTTTGACAGGTGACAGTAGTATTTCAACATTTGCAGTGATAGCATAGCGGCAGACCAGTTAGACTGCTCCATGCGTTGTTACCTAGCTACGTTTAGGAATAATAAAAGCAAAACAGCCTAACTTAGGTTTTTTTAATCTCAAATTTTTTTTGTGAGAGTGATGCCATGTTATTCAAAAAATTCGCTGTTGCTGCTGCTGTTGCCGCTACTTTAGCTTTCGTTGGTTGTTCTAAGAAAGAAGAAGCTCCAGCTGCTGCTGCTGCTTCTGAAGCTGTAGCTGCTGCTTCTGAAGCTACTGCTGCTGCTTCTGAAGCTGCTGTTGCTGTTGACGCTGCTGCTTCTGAAACTGCTGCTGCTTCTGACGCTGCTGCTTCTGCTTCTGACGCTGCTGCTGCTGCTACTGACGCTGCTGCTTCTGCTGCACACTAATCTAGAATCTAGATTAGATAAAAAGAGGACGTTATGTCCTCTTTTTTTATGCTTAAATTTTATGATTTAAACAAATATATATTCGATATATGATTTAAATGAATTTGAGCGCTCCATAAAACATGTTAATTCTAAAGCTATAAAAAAATTATAAATAAAAAAAAGCAGATCAATCGATCTGCTCATTTCCAACGCGTTGTCTAAATTTCTGACCTGCTCTGAAGGTCACTACACGACGGGCAGAAATCGGAATTTCTTCGCCTGTTTTAGGATTACGTCCTGGACGCTCGCGTTTATCTCTAAGCTCGAAATTACCAAAACCAGAAAGCTTAACCTGCTCACCCGCGATAAGCGCTTGGCTAATTTCGTCAAAGAACAACTCGACCATTTGTTTTGCTTCACGGCGATTTAAGCTGGTTAACTCACTTAAATGATCAGCCATGTCTGCTTTAGTTAGTGCTGTCATGAGGCCCTCAATGTCGCTTGATAAGTGTTTTCCAACACTTGGATTATATTGTCCATACCAGATTTAATTTCAGCATCTTCAAGCGTACGTGAAGGATGTTGCCATAATAGTGCAAACGCTAATGAACGTTTACCTTCTTCGACACCCTGCCCCGTATACACATCGAATAACCAAGTAGAGTCTAAAAGCTCTCCACCAGTTTTTTCGATTAACTGCTGAATATCTCTAACATTTATATTATCAGAGATTAAAAGCGCAATATCACGTCTAACCGAAGGAAAACGTGATAATTCTGTAAAATTAGATACATAAGATTGCAAAACTGCTGCCTGATCAAGCTCAGCAACCCAAGTTGTGCTCAAATCGAGCTGATTTTCTAAAGATGGGTGCAAACGACCTAGGTAACCAATTGATTTACCATCAACTAAAATTTCAGCAGACTGTCCTGGATGTAACCATGAACGCTCTGAACGTACATATTCAACTTTGACACGTCCAGCAGCTAAAACTTCCTCTACTTCACCTTTAAAATCGAAGAAGTCCATTGGTTGTGGCTTAGCATGCCATGATTCTGGTTCACGAGAACCTACAGCAATTAAAGCTAATGTCGGGATTTGCTTTAAGTCTTGAATAGAATTGGCATCTTGATAATCAAAACGTAAACCAAGCTCAAAGAAACGTACACGGCTTTGCTGACGATTTAAATTATATTGCACACAAGGAATTAAACTAGAAAGCAAAGTGCTACGCATTGCTGCCAAATCACTTGAAATTGGATTTGCTAGCATAAGTGGATTGATTTGCGGGTTTAACTGCTTTTCAAGTTTTGCATCAGCAAAGCTAAAGCTGATTGCTTCTTGGTAACCTAAAGTAACTACTGTTTGGCGTAGCTGTGCAATTTCAAAACGATCTTGGTACTTAGCAAGCTGAACATCCATGCTTGGTAAGCTGATCTGAATATTGTCATATCCATCAATACGAGCAACTTCTTCAATCAAATCTTGATAAATTGCCATATCATAACGATGTGAAGGTGGAACTACGCTCCATTCGCCATCAGCTTTAAAAGTTACTTCACAACCTAGTCGAGTTAAAGCATCTGTAATAAATTCAGCAGCAACTTGATATCCCAATAATTGGTCTACCTGAGCTTGCTTAAGTTCGATCGCTTCACGTTTAGGAAGTAAATCAGATTTTTCAGCTATAGTAATTGGACCAAACTCACCACCTGCCAACTCTTGAATAAGCTGGGAAGCACGGTTCATCGCAATCAAAGGTAATTCGAAATCTACACCGCGTTCATAACGTTGCGAAGAGTCTGTGTGTAAACCAAAACGACGAGCACGCCCGGCAATCGCAAGCGGAGCAAAGAATGCACTTTCTAAGAAAATGTCTGTCGTATCATCAGTTACACTTGACGCTAGACCACCCATAATACCGGCAATTGCTAAAGCTTTCTGGTCATCAGCAATAACCATCACATCTTCTTGCAATTCAACTTCTTGATCATTCAAAAGTTGCAACTTTTCTTGCGGCTTAGCTTGGCGAACTTCTACAGTACCTTCGATTTTAGCCAAATCAAAAGCATGCATTGGCTGGCCTAATTCCATTAGAACGTAGTTCGTTACATCAACTAAAATACTGTGTGTACGAATTCCTGAACGTGCTAAAGCTTGTTCCATCCATTCAGGAGTAGCAGCTTTCACATTGACATTTTTAATGACACGTCCTAAATAGCGTGGAGCACCCTCTGTACTGATAACAACCTTTTTCTCATCAGTGATTGTCGCATCAACCGATTTAATTTCAGGTTCATTCATTTGCAGTTGGTTAATCACTGCAATTTCACGTGCGATACCACGGATACTGAAACAGTCACCACGGTTTGGCGTAATACTAATATCGATGACGTTATCATCAAGTTTTAAGTATTCACGGATGTTTAACCCTACTGGAGCATCGGCAGGTAACTCAAGCAAACCATCGATTTTATCTTCAAGATCAATTTCAGAAGCGCCGCACAGCATACCTTGTGACTCGACACCACGAAGCTTACCTTTTTTGATTTTAAAATCGCCTGGTAATACTGCGCCAATAGTTGCTACAGGTGCTTTCATTCCAGCACGAACGTTAGGAGCACCACATACAATTTGCAGAGGCTCACCTGAACCAATATTCACTGTTGTTACACGTAGACGGTCTGCATCTGGATGCTGTTCAACTGTTAAAACTTCACCAACTACAACTCCGGTAAATGGCTTAGCAACAGGCGCTAGTTCATCTACCTCAAGACCAAGCATAGTCAACTGATCAGATAATGTATCACTATCAATTGCAGGGTTAACCCATGTGCGTAACCAATTTTCGCTAATCTTCATCTTTATAAACCTTATTTAATCCTGAAAAAATGTTAGGCAAATTGGCGTAAGAAACGCACGTCATTTTGATAGAACATACGCAAGTCATTAATGCCATAACGCAACATTGCAAAACGTTCTACCCCTAAACCAAAAGCAAAGCCTTTGTATTTATCAGGATCAATACCCGCAGCACGCAATACATTTGGATGCACCATGCCACAGCCTAATACTTCTAACCAACGTCCACGCTCATCCATGATATCTACTTCTGCACTAGGCTCTGTAAATGGGAAATATGATGGACGGAAACGTACTTTTAAATCTTTCTCAAAAAACTCATTAAGTAGGTTAATTAATAAACCTTTTAATTCAGCAAAGCTGGTGTTCTCAGCAACATACAAACCTTCGATTTGATGGAACATTGGCGAATGCGTTTGATCCGAGTCACAGCGGTATACACGGCCCGGACATACAATACGAATTGGCGGCTGACTTGTTTCCATGGTACGTATTTGCACACCAGAGGTATGCGTACGCAACAAATGGTTTGCATCAAAATAGAAAGTATCGTGCATGGCACGTGCAGGGTGATGCCCAGGAATATTTAATGCTTCAAAGTTATGATAGTCATCTTCAACTTCTGGCCCTGTTGCAACCGTAAAACCAGCTTTAGTAAAGAATTGGCAAATACGTTCTTGCACTTGAGTAACAGGATGAACTGTACCAATACGCTGTCCACGACCTGGCAAAGTAATATCAATGGTCTCATTTGCTAGTTTTTGTGCTAGCGCAGCTTGTTGTAATGCCGTTTGACGCTCAGTTAAAGCACTATTAATCGTTTCTCGAACAGCATGAATCGCAGCACCTTGTACTTTACGTTCTTCAGGGTCCATTTTCCCTAATGCTTTCGATTGTTCTGCAAGCTGGCTTTTTTTCCCTGTAAATTGCACACGCACCTGATCAAGTGCAACAAGGTCTTGAGCTGCTGCAATGGCAGCAAGCGCTTCTGTGGTCAGGGCTTCCAGTGACATATTAACTCTCAAAGCAACAAATTTAAAAATATAATAAAACACTGCATTCTAACAGTTTTTCACCGTATTGATGAAGTTTATCCATCATGAAAAATGTATTAGGCAACAAAAAGATAAAACGTATAAAATAATAGCATCGTCAATGAGATCAATTATTATGGCGCTCAATCAGATTTGGAAACAACAACTTACACTTGTGACCTACGGTAATGAATACCTTCGCCAGAATTTAAGCTTCAACCAATGGCGACAACATCATATTTTTGACCAGCATAGTTTTCAATTTCGTGACTTAATTTCACAGCATTTACTTGCTCAACATTTCCAAGTTTGGTTAGAAGCACTCAAAAAACAAGGGACAACTCAAATATCTCTTCACCTATCTACTATTTTAAATGAAGAGCAAAACCCGAATAGTAATGTCGAGCTTTTACCTTATGCTCATTTTATTGTAAGCCACCAAAACAATAAAAAAATCGCATGGATTTTTGGTCATGAGCTTGCAGAGTGGTACAGTAGCGATAACGAATTTGAACCACCTTTAAATCAGCGTAGCGATTTACGCTTAGAAACTTTCTGGCGTTTTGAATTGAATGAAAAATTATCTAAGAAAGTTGAAGCTGACTTAAAGGCACCCCAATGGGATGAAATTGCTGACTTTATGGAAACCGAGTTATTTCGGAGTAAGTATGCAGCAGGTTTTGAAGAACCCGAATTTCAGAAAAAATATTTTGATGGATCAACTCATCAAATTTCGGTAGATCATCAACCAACACTTGCACTTATACCTGAGAACTACCCAGCAGATTGTGCACATCAACTCCTCTACCGCACCCAAGCTCTATCTGACTATTTAGAGCAGAAAAAACGCAGCGCAAATGATCCTTTAGGGGAAGACCTAGACCAAGAACAAATTATTAACTTAAGAAACTTTACCCACAAAACTGATGATCTATTTGCAAAGCTCATTGTGAAAACAGCCAATCATTATCAAACTGCACAATTAAAACCAGTTGAAAAACCTTCTCCTTTTGATGCAACGAATGAGTCCACAACTCATTTAAAAGCACCTCATCATAAAGCTGGAGGAACAGGTGTAATTAAGCTTATTGTACTAACGGTAATTATTTGTGCCTTAGCTTATTATTTTGGTCTTTAATCAAGATTAAAGTTTCCATTGATAAAGTAATTCTGTTATTCCGAGGCCGAACTCTGGTAGTTCGGCTTCATTAATTAACTGTGCTCCCATTTTTTCATAGAAGAAACGGTTCGGATTTTTATTAAAGACTTCTAAATGAATAAAAGCATAACCTTGATTTAAAGCGCATTGATAGAACTTTTGGAATAATTCACGGCCTATACCTTGTTTTTGAACTTCTTTTAAAAGATAAAAAGCAAGAATTTCAGCAATATTACTTTCTGGGTTTAAATAGCCATCGAGAAAGCCTTTCACTACCCCATTTTCAGTATAGATAAATAACTTATGATCAGGACTTCTGCTTATCTCTTTCCATAACTGTTCTTTATCTAGTACGTTAAGCTCATCTAATATTTCTTGCTTAACCATACCGGCATAGGTTTCTTTCCAACCTTGCACATGTACTTCTGCAATAGATAATGCATCGTTAAATGATGCTATACGAATATCTGAATTATTTAATGACTTCAATTTGTTCCCCTCACCTTACTACTTTTTTTAAAGTGAAGCATTGGTTGATCTCACACCAACCTATTCAGTTAAAAGCCGCTCTCGAACATGCATTAAAGCAAACCCCAACAAATTTAGACCTTGCCATAGAGATGGATCTTGGACATGTGGATGGTCTTGCGCCATACCAATACCCCAAATTTTATCGACTGGAGATGCTTCAACCAAAATACGGTCTTTCGTTGCTAATAAGAATTTTTTCAATTCAGAATGCTGTGAGAATTTAGCAAAATTCGCCTGCACCACTATGTCAAAACGTTTTTCTCGCCATATCTGTTCATCATAGTTACGCACTTTACGACCGAGTTGCTTCGCTTCATTCGGATGTCTAACCTGCAAAATCTGTGCAAAAATTTCTTCATCATTAAATAATTTTGCTTTTTGCGCCATCATATAGTGTTCAGCAGTAAAGTACTCGACACCTTCTACTTTGAATTGCGCTGGGAACCACTGGCTAAAACAGCTTTTATCAACAAGATCAGCTTGTTTAGGAGTATGTCCCCAAAAATATAAGTATTTATACTGGTGACCTTGCTGTACTTTTTGAATTAAGTCATTTAGAAATTTTTCGTCTTTCATCATTTATCTCTGATTATTTTCTCTTTTTAAAATAGAACCATTAAAAATAAAAAAGACCGCTAAAAAGCGGCCTCTTTTTGAATCTCTAAGCTTATGCAGCTAATGCACCTTTAGCTTTTTCAGCTAAAGCAGCAAATGCTACTGCATCATGCATAGCGATGTCAGCTAATACGCGACGGTCGATGATCACTTGAGCTTTTTTCAAGCCATCGATCATACGGCTGTAAGACAAACCGTTTTGACGAGCACCAGCATTGATACGCGCAATCCATAGAGCACGGAATTGACGTTTCTTTTGACGGCGGTCACGGTAAGCGTATTGACCAGCTTTGATTACCGCTTGGAACGCTACGCGGTAAACGCGTGAACGAGCACCATAGTAACCTTTAGCGCGAGCAAGAATTTTTTTGTGACGGCGATGAGCCACTACACCACGTTTTACACGAGCCATTTATAATCTCCTTAGATGTATGGGCACATACGACGAACTGAATTCATGTCAGAAACATGAACCATTACACAGCCGCGTAATTGACGGATACGTTTAGCAGATTTTTTGGTCAAGATGTGGCGCTTGAACGCTTGTTTACGCTTAAAACCGTTTGCAGTCGCTTTGAAGCGTTTAGCTGCACCACGGCGAGTTTTTAACTTAGCCATAGTAACCTCTTTTAGGCACCTGTTCGGCGCGATTGCACCATTGCAAAATCGACCTGCAGGTAAGGAAGCGCGTATTTTATAGTATGCTGACTAAAATTAAAACTACTCGTAGTGCTTTTTTAGATGAATGTCTTAACAAATTAAAAATTCATATCGTTTTTTTTTAGAGATTGGTCACTGCTAATAAATTCAACATTATGCCTTATTTAGCTCTATAATATGTTCAAATTATCAACATACGATATTTCAAATGCAGAAACATGATGCATTCGCTGCACTACGCTATAGAGATTTCTCTATTGTTACCATTAATCAATTTTGCTTAACGTTAGCAATTTTGATTCAAGAAATTATTGTTGCTTATTCACTTTATCAAATTACCAAAGATCCTCTAACTTTAGGTTTAATTGGACTAGCAGAAGCCATTCCATTTATTGCTCTATCGCTTTGGGGTGGCTATTTTGCTGATAAATTTAATAAACAGGTCATTATGAAAATCTGTTTATTTTTCTCGGTACCTCTACCTTTAGTTTTGTGGTTGTTGTTTCATTTGCATGGTTTAGGTCATATCAGTGTAAATTTCCTTTCTTGGGGTATTTACGCAGTCATCTTTGGCTTAGGTACGATACGTGGGTTTTATAATCCCTCTGCCACCTCATTGAAACCGTTCTTAATTCCACGCGAGCTTTATGCTAATGGTGCAACATGGACAACGATTGGTTGGCAAAGTGGCGTGATTATTGGGCCTATGCTAGGCGGTTTTATGCTTGCTTACTTAGGCAGAGAAACCAGTCTTTTTAGTGTTGCTGCCCTACTCAGCATCTGTTTTATTCTTATTAATTTATTACAAAAACGAAGCTTTCCTAAAATTGAAACTGCGAATGTATTAGAAAGCTTAGGTGATGGTTTCCGCTTTATTTGGAAAACCAAAATCGTTCTCTGGGCTATTTCTTTAGACTTAGCCTCCGTTTTATTTGGAGGTGTGATTGCCTTACTGCCTATCTTTGCTGAAGATATTTTAAAAGTAGGGCCAGAAGGCTTAGGTTATTTGCGTGCAGCGCCTTCTATTGGTGCACTCATTACCATGATTGCTTTGACCCGTTTTCCGCCAACTCAGCACGCATGGCGTAACATGCTACTTGCAGTTGCCGGATTTGGTGTATTTACGATCCTTTTCGCTTTCTCAAACAATATGTGGTTATCCCTATTTGCACTGGCCATGACAGGTGCTTGTGACAGTATTTCAGTTGTGGTTCGACAAACCATTTTGCAAATATTCCCACCAGAAAATATGCGTGGTCGGGTAGCGGCTGTAAATGGCATGTTTGTGTCATCTAGTAATGAGCTGGGTGCATTTGAATCAGGCTTGGCTGCTAAATATTTGGGAACTATTGCAGCGACTATTTTTGGTGGTTGTATGACGCTTGCAGTGGTCACGTTCTGTTGGTTAAAAACCAATGACCTATTTAAAGTCGACATTACCAAAAGCTCGGAAGACTAAATAAATAGTTTTAATATAAGCATCTTCGGATGCTTGTATTTTAAATAAAGTCTGTAATTACCCAATAAATGAAAATATAACGCCCAGCCTTAGCAATAAGAACCATAAATAAGAAGCGCCAAAAATTTTCTTTGAATAAGCCCGCAACTAAAGTAATAGGGTCACCAATCACAGGAGTCCAACTTAAAAGCAGCGAATAAAAACCATATTTATGATAAAAACGTTGAGCCTGCTCTAAACGTTTTTCGGAAACCGGGAACCACTTTTTATGTTTAAACTGTTCTATTTTTGAACCTAACCACCAGTTCACACATGAACCGAGTACGTTTCCAAAAGTAGCAATCGAAATGAGAAGAAAAGCGGACTGTTGATTTTTTAATAATAAAGTAGCGAGTACAGCTTCTGATTGTAGTGGTAATAATGTAGCAGCCCCAAAAGCACTCAAAAAAAGTAAAAAGTAACTTAGCATTCTAATTAAACCAAACTACCTTTCACTTTATTCATTGTGCTACCAAGCAAAATTAGATAACTTTAATTGATAAAGCTTTTTGTACCGCAGGACGTGCTGTTAGGCGGACAATGTATTCTTGTACATAAGGATAATCCTCTAATTGAATCCCCTGCCATTCATAGCGCAGAATCCAAGGTAAAATTGCCATATCAGCAATTGAGTATTCCCCTGCAACAAACTTCTGACCAATAAGCTGTTTGTTTAATACGCCATATAAACGCTTAGTTTCATTCACATAACGTTCAATTGCATAAGGAATTTTCTCTGGCGCAAAGCGGTTAAAATGATGATTCTGCCCAAGCATAGGCCCTAGCCCACCCATTTGCCACATGAGCCATTGTTCAACTTCAACTCGCTCTTGTTCATCTGTTGGATAAAACAATCCAGTTTTTCGACCTAAATATTGTAAGATCGCGCCTGATTCAAATACTGAAATTGGCTCACCACGTGGACCGTCCTGATCAACAATTGCGGGGATTTTATTATTCGGGGAAATTTTCAGGAAATCTGGTTGAAATTGATCATTTTCTAAAATATTAATTGGATAAAGGGTGTAATCCAGTCCCATTTCTTCTAAGGCAATTGTGATTTTATGTCCATTGGGTGTTCCCCAATAATATAGATCAATCATTCTATTTTCCTATTCATCGTTATCATGACTGCGTCTTGCGTTATATCATGTTTTGGCTAATACAATGATATGTCCAACACCAAAAAACACATAAAATTTGAGAATAACTTTGGTTTAAAAAGTTATTAAATCGCACTTTAAAGGAATTAAATCAAGAAATGACGGGCATAAAAAAGCACTGCGTTTGCAGTGCTTTTTTTGAGTATTACTTTTTCTTTTTCGGTCCAAGTAACATACCCATTTGTCGACCTTCCATTTTCGGAGCTTGCTCTACAATACCAAACTCAGCTACGTCTGCTTCAATCTTTTGCAATTGAGCTAAACCAAGTTGTTGGTGAGCCATTTCACGACCACGGAAACGTAAAGTGATTTTGACTTTGTTACCTTCTTCAAGGAACTTCAAAATAGCACGAAGCTTAACTTGATAATCACCTACATCAGTTGCTGGGCGTAGTTTGATTTCCTTCACTTGCACTTGATGCTGTTTTTTCTTGGCATCTTTTTGCTTCTGTTTCAGGTCAAACAAGTGCTTGTTGTAATCCATGATTTTACAAACAGGCGGCTCAGCGTTTGCGACAATCTCAACAAGGTCAAGATCTGCATCCTCAGCAGCACGCAGTGCTTCATTTAATGAAACAATTCCTTTTTGCTCACCATCAGCAGCGACGAGGCGTACTTCTTTTGCACGGATCTCATCGTTAATTGCTGGACGGTTACTCTTTGCACCTTGTTGTTGGTTACGGTCAGGCTGTTTAATCTTTCTTACTCCACAATATACCGGCCACGTTCGGCGACGGCAGATTTCACTAAGTCAATGAAAGCATCCACTGACATAGTACCTAAATTTTTTCCTGAGCGAGTACGTACATTCACTGTACCTTCTTCAACTTCTCGATCACCAAGAACTAACAGGTAAGGAATGCGCTCTAGAGTACGCTCACGAATCTTAAATCCGATTTTTTCATTTCTCAAGTCAGAAATAGCGCGAAGGCCATTTTCCTTGAGTTTTGCCACAACTTGCTCACTTGCTTCAGCTTGAGCATCGGTAATGTTCATGACACATGCTTGTACAGGTGACAACCAAGGTGGCATGAAACCAGCGTAGTGTTCAATTAGTATACCAATAAAACGCTCAAAACTACCAAGAATTGCACGATGCAACATTACAGGCTGATCACGTTCGTTTTCTTCAGTTACATAAGAAGCGTCTAAACGAACTGGCAAGTTGAAGTCACATTGAATGGTACCACATTGCCATACACGACCAAGACAGTCTTTTAAAGAGAACTCAATCTTTGGACCATAGAATGCGCCTTCACCCGGCTGCAATTCCCATTTAAGACCAGCTGCATCTAAAGCATCTGCTAAAGATTTTTCAGCTAAATCCCAAAGAGCGTCATCACCTACACGTTTTTCTGGGCGAGTAGACAACTTCATTTGAACTTCTTCAAAGCCAAAGTCTTTATAAACGTCTAAAGTAAGTTGAATAAAATCTGCAACTTCTTTACCAATCTGTTCTTTAGTACAGAAGATATGTGCATCATCTTGTGTAAAGCCACGAACACGCATAATACCGTGTAAAGAACCAGATGGTTCATTACGGTGACAAGAACCAAACTCAGCTAAACGAATTGGTAAATCACGGTAAGATTTTAATCCTTGGTTGAACACTTGAACGTGACAAGGACAGTTCATTGGTTTTACAGCATAGTTACGACTTTCTGAATGAGTCGTAAACATGTTTTCTGCATAGTTTGCTGCGTGACCAGATTTCTCCCAAAGCGTAAAGTCTACGATTTGCGGAGTTTTAATTTCTTGGTAACCATTGTCTTGCTGAACTTTACGCATGTACTGCTCTAGTACTTGATAAATAGTCCAACCATTTGCATGCCAGAACACCATACCCGGTGCTTCTTCTTGCATATGGAACAAGTCTAATGCTTTACCAATTTTACGGTGGTCACGCTTTTCAGCTTCTTCAATACGCTTGATGTAAGCTGCTAATTGTTTTTTATCAGCCCAAGCCGTACCGTAAATACGTTGAAGCTGTTCATTCTTCGCATCACCGCGCCAGTAAGCACCAGAGATTTTAGTAAGCTTGAATGATTTTAAGAATTTTGTGTTCGGTACGTGCGGACCACGACACATATCTAAATAGTCTTGATGGTAGTACAAGCCCATTTGAGTTTCTTCAGGCATGTCTGCAATCAAGCGTAATTTGTATTCTTCACCACGAGCAGTAAATTCAGCAATGACTTCATCACGTGGAGTCATTTTTTTAACAACATCGTAATCTTGATCGATGAGCTTTTTCATGCGCTCTTCGATTGCTGCCATATCATCTAATGTAAAAGGACGTGGCATCCAGATGTCGTAATAGAAACCTTCTTCAATGACTGGACCAATCACCATCTTTGCTTCAGGGAAAAGTTGCTTTACTGCATGCCCTACAAGGTGTGCACAAGAGTGGCGAATGATCTCAAGACCTTCTTCATCTTTTGGAGTGATAATTTGTAAGGTCGAGTCTTCGGTAATTAAGTCACATGCATCAACTAAGCGATCATTTACTCGTCCAGCAACGGTATTTTTTGCTAAACCAGGCCCAATACTTTGAGCGACTTCCATAACAGATACAGGGTGATCAAAATTCTTTTGATCGCCATTTGGCAATGTGATAATTGGCATAGAAAAATCCTTAAGGAGTGATGCCCTATACGAAGGAGCATTTCACCGCGAGATTATGATCGAGGCAAGCCTCAAAATATAAAAACGGTGTAAATCAAAATTAAAAAACCTGAAAGATTTTACACTTGTTCAAGCCAAGTGAAAACCTTTGTACTCATAAAATCATAAATACATTTTGCTTATACGGTAAACAGCAATAAGTGACTTTAATAAGTGCTCTACCTAAATTTTAAGAAATACATAAATAGGATAATTATTCATCAGAACTGTTTTAAGATGTTGAAAATAGCATTTGTGCTCATTTCCTGACTGAGGGGTATTTCTGTTTAAGACTAAAGCATTAATGCTTTGATTAATATTAAGTCATATTTTCAAAGAATGAATTAAAAAATAGAACATGGAGTTATTTCACATGGTTAGTGCATACGATGAATTACCACGCACACCCGCAAACTTTGTTGCGTTATCCCCTCTGCGCTATTTAGAACGTGCAGCTTATATCTATCCAGACCAAGCGTCTATCATTCATGGTAATCGTCAGATTTCATGGAAAGAAACTTATCAGCGCTGTCGTCAATTTGCATCTCAGCTTCAACAATTAGGCATAACTAAAAACGATACCGTTTCAGTTTTATTGCCAAATGTACCAGCAATGATTGAAGCCCATTTTGCTGTACCTATGGCAGGTGCCGTTCTTAATACACTAAACACCCGTTTAGATGCTAAAACCATCGCTTTTATGCTAGAGCATGCTGAGACGAAAGTGCTTTTGGTTGACCCCGAGTTTGTTAATCTAGCCCGAGAAGCCCTATCACTCATTCCAAACCAACATATCATTGTGATTGATGTAGCTGATGAAGAATATGAAGGTGAAAATCAATTTCTTGGTTCGTTTGAATATGAAGTATGGATAGCTCAAGGCGATGCTAATTTCGAATGGCATTTACCGCAAGATGAGTGGGATGCAATTAGTTTAAATTACACATCAGGAACAACGGGTAATCCTAAGGGAGTGGTTTATCACCACCGAGGTGCTTATTTAAATGCAGCTAGTAATATTTTAGCTTGCGGTATGAAATCTCGAGCTGTTTATTTATGGACACTTCCTCTTTTTCACTGCAATGGTTGGTGCTTTGCGTGGAGTATTGCAGCAAGTGGCGGAACCAATATTTGTTTACGCAAAGTTGACCCCGAACTGGTGATGCAGCTTATTGCTAAACATAAAGTTGATTACTTCTGTGGCGCTCCAATCGTCTTATCCATGATTATTAATCTACCGAAAGAAAAGCAGCCAAGCATAGAACATCATGTTGAAGTTATGGTGGCAGGTGCTGCCCCACCTGTCGCTGTAATTGAAGGTATGCGAAATATTGGAATCAATGTCAACCACGTTTATGGTTTAACTGAAACCTATGGACCATCTGCCCTTTGTGCCTCTCAAGCAGGATGGAGCGACCTGTCAATTACTGAACAAGCGCAACTACACTCTCGTCAGGGTGTGCCTTATCCACTTCAAGATAGTATGCGAGTATTAGACCCTGAAACGATGCAACCAGTTCCAAATGACGGTGAAACCATGGGAGAAATTATGTTCCGTGGCAATATTGTTATGAAAGGATATTTAAAAAATCCAAAGGCAACCGAAGAAGCTTTCGCTGGTGGCTGGTTTCATACTGGAGATTTAGCTGTTTGCCATCCAGATGGTTACGCAAAAATTACTGACCGCTCTAAAGATATTATTATCTCGGGCGGAGAGAATATTTCATCTTTAGAAGTTGAAGATGTTTTATATAAACATCCTGCGGTTTTAACAGCGGCTGTTGTGGCAAAACCTGATGAACGTTGGCAAGAAGTACCATGTGCATTTATTGAATTAAAAACGGGTGCTACAGTGACTCCTGAAGAAATTATTGCACATTGTCAAAAAGAACTGGCACGTTTTAAAGTTCCCAAAGATGTAGTGATTACTGAAATTCCAAAAACCTCAACAGGCAAATTGCAAAAATTCATTTTGCGTGAATGGGCAAAAGAACGCGTTTAAACAATATAGGAAATAAAAAAGCGACGTGTTAAACGTCGCTTTTTTAGTTAAAACGAAATTAACCTTGATCTGACAATAAAGCGACTTGTTGCACGTAGTTAATAAACTTACCTTTAGATGCTTCAAGATCTGCTTCTGCAACTTGCTGAGTCTTATCACGGTTAATCCTTAACACATGCTGACGCAAAGTATGACGTTCTGATGCATTATAGATTTTACTAAACTCGTTAATTGCAGGATCACCTTGCTCGATCATACGATCTACCCAACGCATAAGTTGAGCTTGTTTTTTCGCGCCTTGTTGAGGAGTCAAATAAGATAAAATGACTGTCTCATCTTCATTACGCAAGAGTTTACCAACACGTTGAAATTGGCGACGGCGTGCTTCAAACGAACTAATATTCTGGACTTCTAAAAGAGCATCAATTAAACGCTCATCAACCGGAAGCTTTTGAATCTGTTTGATAGAAAGTTGTGCTAACTGCTCACCTAAAGCAGCCATACGTTGAACTGCTTTTTTCTGTTCGGTTTTACTTGCACGTCCTTCTAAAGAATCAAAATCTTCTTCAGTATAACGCTGGGGACGACGTGCCACGATTAATCTGCCTCATAAAATTTTGCGGCGAATAACGCCTGTACTTCATTTAATGCCTGTTCTTCGTCAGTGCCATCAATGACCAAACGTAAAGTGGTCCCTTTTCCTGCACCTAACATCAGTAACGACATAATATTTTTAGCATCTACTAAATGATCGCCCTTACCAATCTGAATTGACGAACGAAACTTTGTAGTGACCTCTATCAGTTTTCCTGATGCACGTGCATGTAAACCGAGTTTATTAATTACATCAACAGTTGTGTCTATCATGACCAGTGCTTCATTTCTCTGTGTAAGACCTGAACAGACCATTCTGCCTCAAGTGCTTGTTTTAGTCTATCTACCATATAAACTGAACGATGCTGGCCGCCAGTGCAACCTATTGAAACCGTCATATAATGACGATGCCCTTCAGCAAATGCCGGCAGCCATTTTCTTAAGAAGTGGTGTATATCCTCAAACATTTCGTTTGCTTGCGGACTTGCTTCTAAAAACTGCTTAACTGGCTCGTCTAAACCAGAAAAGCGGCGTAATTCTAAATCCCAATGCGGATTTGGTAAATGCCGTACGTCAAAAACATAGTCGGCATCTAAAGGAATGCCATGTTTATAACCAAATGACTGCAATATAACAATCAGATTATCTGACTGCCCTAATTTTGACAGCAAGATATGTTTTAAATCATGAACACTTTTATCAGTGGTATCAATATGAACCGTTGCTCGGAACTGAATTGGAATCAGTAACTGCTTTTCTTCATGAATACATTGCAAAAGGCTTTTGAAGCGATTTGCCAACGGATGTGGACGACGCGACGCACTAAATCGTGCAATCAAATCCTGATCTTGTGTCGTCAGATAAATCACATCAACCGTACCATGTTTTTGTAGTTGCTCAAAAACATGGTCGAACTCTTGCATATCAGCCCGAGTACTTCGGACATCTACACCTAAAGCCAGTTGCTCAAGATTATTTTCATGATCTAGCTTTGCCACAATTTCAGGCAGCAATGCCAAAGGTAAATTATCAATACAGTAATAGCCCAAATCTTCTAATACTTGAAGAGCTGAAGATTTTCCTGAACCAGACTGTCCTGTCACGATAAGTATACGCTTCATGGCATGGCTGTCCTTTTATGTATTATTGAGGTGCAAAGGCAACTTGTAAATTATCAATTAAACGTGTTCCGCCCAACTTGGCCGCGACAAACAACACAATATCACGATCAAATTGAGACACAGCCAACAAGTTTGGCTGACGAGCTTCCACATAATCCACAACAAAACCATTGTCTGTCAACAACGTTTTTAAATCTGCCAAGACTTGTTGTAAATCTTTACCTTGGTGTAATTGCTCTTCAGCTTGCTTTAGTCCTTGATAGATGACTGGCGCAATCTGACGTTGTTCCGGAGTCAAATAACCATTTCTTGAACTCAGTGCTAAACCATCTGCTGCACGAACAATGGGCACGCCAATCACTTCTAATGGAATATTTAAGTCTTGTACAAACTGGCGAATCACCGCCAACTGTTGATAATCTTTTTGACCAAAGAAAGCATAGTTCGGTTGCACAATATTAAAGAGTTTTGTGACAACCAGCGCTACACCATCAAAGTGCCCAGGACGTGAACTACCGCATAAGTCATCTGTAATCTGGCTGACACTAATATTAGTTAAACGAGGTTGTGTGCCGTACATTTGCTCAACTGAAGGCGCAAAAATAATATCACAACCAACATCAGCAAGTAGACGACTGTCCTGCTCTAAAGTACGTGGATAGTTATCAAAATCTTCCCCCGGACCAAATTGGGTCGGGTTTACGAAGATACTAACAACTACAACGTCACATAACTTTTTCGCTTCACGAACAAGGGTGAGATGGCCTTCATGTAGATTTCCCATAGTTGGGACAAAACCAATGATTTTACGTGCAGCTCTAGCAGGATTTAAAGAAGCAGCTAAGCCTTGTATAGTGGTTTCTGTTTTCATGAATTACAGCTCAACTTGGAAAGTATGTTCTTTGGCTGGGAACGACTGATCCTGTACAGCAGCATGAAACGCTTTAAAAGCATCCAAAATCGCTGTTTCACCAGATTGTTCTTTCATAAAGTTACGTACAAAACGCGCAACTCGACCAAAAGTTAAACCTAACATGTCTTGTACTACAAGTACCTGACCATCAGTTGCATTACCTGCCCCAATACCAATCACAGGAGTATCCGGGAATAATTCAGCAATTTCTTGACCCAATTGTGCCGGAACGCACTCGAGCAATAAAACTGCCGCGCCCGCTTCAACCACCGCCGTACAGTCAGCAATAAGTTGATCCGCTGCTTCACGGGTTCTAGCTTGTAGTTTGTAGCCACCAAAAACATGTACAGACTGAGGGGTTAAACCTAAATGTACGCATACAGGCACACCATTACGTGTTAACACCTGTACAGTTTCACTTAGCCATGCGCCACCTTCGATTTTGATCATCTGCGCACCAGCTTGCATAACTGTTTTCGCATTCTGCAAAGCATCATTTAAAGTGGCATAACTCATAAATGGTAAGTCAGTCATAATCAAAGCATGCTGGTTACCACGGCGCACTGCCGCTGTATGATAAGCCATGTCTTCAACAGTTACAGGTAAAGTTGAATCACGACCTTGAATTGCCATTCCAAGAGAATCACCAATTAAGATAGTATCAATTTCAGCAAGTTCCATTGCTTTTGCCATACTTGCATCGTAACAAGTTAGACAAGAGAACTTACGTCCTTCGGCTTTAAATTTTCTTAAGTCACTTAGACTAATCATGATGGTATCCTCTACAGGAGTTTGCAGAACGTAATAAGTCAGACTTTAAGCCCAAGACTCATCAGCAAGTACAGTCAGCGTTGGCTGCTGTAAGAGTTCTAAATTCTTAAGTGGCTGATCATTGATATGTAAATCAGCGTCTAAATCTAATAAAGGAATCACAACAAAATCTCGTTGCATTATTCCTACATGCGGCACCGTTAAACGCTCATTTTGTATTTTTTCATCGCCATAAATCAGCAGGTCTAGGTCCAAAGTTCGCTCCCCCCAATGACGGAGTCTTACTCGCCCAGCTTCTTGCTCAAAACGCTGTAAATGATCGAGTAAGTCAAGCGGAAGTAACTCAGTTTTTAGCTGAGCTACTGCATTTAGATAATTGGGTTGATCTTGGGGACCCATTGGTGGGCTTTGGTACAGTTTGGATACCTTCACTTCACCAATAGTTTTAAGCTTGGCTATCGCTTCAGACAAAATCTGACGTGAGTCACCTAGGTTACTTCCTAAGCCAATATATGTGGTTACTGTCATTGTGTCGGCCCAAAAATAACTTGGCTCAAATCACGTTGTACCCGCTTGCGCTTTAAAATTGGGTGATCGCTCGTCATATTGGTTTGTGATGTGGAAGATTTTTCCATAAAACGATCAACAGACTGCTCTTGTCGTGCACGTTCTTTCTTACCACGACGGCTTCGAGGCTCTGGAACGTCCACCAAAGGCTCAATTTCTGCATCAGCTCTATTGTTTTCAATAGGTTCAACAGCAACCTTACGACGACTTTTAGCTTTTTGACGATTATATTGGCTAATCGCAGCTTCTTTTTCATCGTTTGACATTTCTTGGTAAGCATCCCACCAGCTTCCCATTCCTTGTGTTGTGTCATCTCCTGACTTTTCACGAAGTAATAAGAAGTCAAAGCCTGCACGGAAACGCGCATGGCTTGCCAATGCTTCAATTTGCTGTGGCTTTGGATTAAGCAATCGGGTTTGCATTTCCCAAACTTCACGAATAAAAGTTTCGGCAAAACGAGGAATGACTGTACGTGTCGCTTGACGTTTTAAAACATCTAAACCTGCTTGAGCACGTGCTTCGGCTGGAACAACGCCTTTTGATAAATAAAAGTCACAACGCTCTAAAAATGGCTGCCACAATAAAACTGCATAGAAAAATGCAGGGTTAATGGTTTTACCAATTTGAATGCGTTGATCTGTATTTTTTGCAGCGCGTTGAATAAATGGCGTGAGATCTGGACGAATATCAGCAAAAAGCTGCTTCCACACGCCAAATTCAATTAGCATTGGTAATACACGTGCCAAATGACCCATTGTGAAAAGCTTCTGAGACTCATCGTATAAACGGTGCGGAGAAACATCACGAAGCAATTGTGTCATCTCAACATCAAAAATATCGAGAATTGCCGGATCAATTTTAAAATTTAGCTTAGCTGCAAAACGTAACGTCCGTAGCATACGCACCGGATCTTCTTCAAAACGTTGCACAGGATCGCCCAATAAACGCAAAGTCTTATTCTTGACATCATCAATTGCTTTACAAAAATCGAGCACAATACCCTTACGTGGTTGGTAATAAAGCGTATTGATAGAAAAATCGCGTCGAGCAAAGTCCTGTTCGATGGTTCCCCAGTTATTGTCACGCAAAATCATGCCAGAAGCATTGGTAACTGCTTTTTTAGGAGGAGCACGGAAAGTCGCAACTTCAATCAGCTCACGTCCTGAATAGACATGTGCCAATTCAAATCGACGGCCAATAATTCGGCATCGACGACCAAAAACTTCTTTAATTTGAGAAGGTGTTGCATTGGTGACTGCATCGAAATCTTTAGGATTGAGTCCTAGCATTAAATCACGGACACCACCCCCAACAATATAAGCTTCATAGCCTGCTTTGGTCAGACTATCGATCACATCTAAAATCGAAGAAGGAAGTTGGGCTGTGGACAAACCACATTTTGACGCTCGCAAGGTTTGCAAAAGACGCTGTCTCCTACGTCAGGACGTAAATAACAAGTTGTCGCTAATCATAGCTCTAACACACACAAAGGGCAATTTGATTCTCTTTAGATTGCGCAGGAAATGATAATTGACGAACAGAACTTTTATAAGGCTAAACGTGATTTATTTTTTTCAAAAATAGCGGGTCCGATTCCTTTGACGTTTTTAATTTCATCAATATTTTTAAAACCACCATTCTTTTGTCTGTATTCCACAATCGCTTGAGCCTTTTTCTCACCTATACCTTTTAACTGCCGAAACTCATTTACAGTAGCCTGATTTAAATGAATCTGCCCAGTAGAATCATTTAAACTGTTTGTTTGAGAAATTTTAGAACCATAAGAATGAGAAGACTTAGAGACGTTTAACTTTTGGTCGTACATCTGCTGTTTAGCCTTCCATTCCTGAAAATTCTGATCAAACGATTGAGCAAAAACCGAAGGTGAAATCACACCTAAGCACAACATCATTAAAATAAAACAATTATTTTTCCAAAGTATCATGCTGTATCGCATGTCGTTTTTCCCCTGAATGTAATTGTCGTTTTGCTTGGTTCCACAATTCATCCATCTCGGACAAGGTCATGTCTTCTAATGTTCTTTGCTGTTTTATGGCTTGCTCTTCAATAAAAGCAAAACGACTTCTAAATTTATGTATGGTTGATAAAAGTGAAGTTTCACTTGAAATGTTAAGTTTACGTCCTACATTGACCAATGAAAACAGACAATCTCCAAATTCGTCTTGAATTTCATTAATATTTTGATTTTTAAGCGCCTCTTTGAATTCACCGAGTTCTTCCTCTAGTTTTACATAAGCATCTTCTACTGTTTCAAAATCAAATCCGACTTTTGCGACATTTTTTTGAATTTCCTGTGCTTGAGACAGTGCTGGCCCATGTTTAATTTCATCTAATCTTGATTGTGGCTTGCCTTGCTTTTCTTGTTGTTTAATTTGTTTCCATAACTCACTGACTTGTTGGGGTGTTAAGTTATTAAATTGATCAGCTTGAAACACATGTGGATGACGGCGAATTAACTTTTCACTAATTGCCTCAACTACATCTTGAAAATTGAACGCCCCTTGTTCGCTAAACATTTGCGATTGAAATACAACTTGTAATAACAAATCACCCAACTCATTTCGAATTTCATCAATATCGCCCTGACGGATAGCAGCCTCGACCTCATATGCCTCTTCAATCGCATATTTAGTCAGTGACATTGGAGTTTGCTCTTGGTCCCACGGACATTTTTCACGTAGCTCTTGCATAATTTTAAGCAATTTATCCATGGTAACCCTCAAGTTCAAAAAGTCGGTCAGTAAATTTAAAATCTTAATTTGCTATGATCAAAATTAAAGCGGCAAATCATTCGTCATATTGTAACGATAAAGAGAAAAAAAGATGAAACATAGCATTCTGATTAGTGGCGCAGCTCAAGGTATTGGAGCAGAAATTGCACGAGTATTTTACAAACAAGGGTATAAAGTAGGTATTTATGATATTAACGAATCACTTGCTCAAAGCTTAGCAACAGAGTTAGGACCCAATGCATGCGCTGGTTATTTAGATGTCAGTGATTACGAGCAATGGCAACATATATTAAAAGAATTTACCGACTGGGCTGGCGAGCTTAATATTTTAGTAAATAACGCAGGAATTTTATATTCTGGGGCCTTTGAACACATCGATATCAATTCACACCAAAGAACAATCAATATTAATGTAAACGGTGTAATCAACGGTTGCCATGCTGCACTCCCTTATTTAAAACAAGCTTCTTTTGCACGAGTCATTAATCTTTCTTCGGCTTCTGCAATTTACGGGCAAGCTGACCTTATTTCTTATTCAGCCAGTAAGTTTGCAGTTCGCGGAATTACCGAAGGTTTAGATGTGGAATGGAAAAAATATGATATTCGTGTTTTAGATGTGATGCCTTTATTTGTACAAACCGCAATGGTCAATAATATGGATGCAGGTAGTATTCAAAATATGGGCGTTGACTTAACACCAAATGATATTGCTCAGCAGGTCCTTTCACTTGTCGAGAAAAAAGCTCATTTCTGGACTCCTACCCACACTCCAGTTGGTATAAAAACCAAACTGCTTTATCAACTCTCAACCATAAGTCCACAGTTTTTAAATCGTTTAACTACTATTTATTTATCAAGAAAGTAGTTAAAAAAAAGGCCGTCAATTGACGGCCTTTTTACTCAGTTTATTTAAACACCTTGAATCATGCGTCGTGCGCTAATAATCCCCGGTTGTTGCTCTAAACGAGCCAACAAACGTGAAAGCTGAGCCAAACCTTTGACCTCAATGAGCAACTTCATATTGGCAATACCATCTGCCTCAGAAATTGTATTCACCTGACGAATATTAATTTGGTCAGAGAAAATCACTTGAGTTAAGTCTTTGAGCAAACCACGACGATCGTAAGCTTCAACCACAATTTGAACACTTTGACCACGAGTTGGCTGCATTTCCCAATCGGCTTCAACAGCACGTTCTGGTTCTTGCTTGATCATGCGTTGATAATCAGAGCACAAGACTTTGTGAATACTTACACCACGGTTCAATGTGATATAGCCAGCAATTGATTCACCATGAACCGGTTGGCAACACTGTGCAATATGTAACTCAACATTGTCTAAACCATCAATTAAGATGCCATGCGCAGACAAAGTATGACTGGCGCGCGGATTTAATGTTGGTTTAAGTACCAGCTCAGGCTCATCCTGATCCAGATGCATTTGACGATTAATCTGATTAATCAAGGCATGCAAGCTGATATCACCGCTGACCAGACTAACTAAAATGTCATCCCCTGTTTTCACATTAAAATGTGATGAGTAGTCGTTCAGGTCGATACTCTTAGGGTGAATCGCCAATCGAGACAATTCTTTGTTTAATAACTCACGACCAACTTCAAGGTTCTTGCTACGATCTTGCTGTCTGAACCAATGACGTAGTTTGTCACGTGCACGAGCTGTCTTGATATACCCTAAAGAGTTCACCAACCAGTCACGGTTAGGCTCACGGTCTTTTTTGGTTAAAATCTCGACCTGTTCACCAGTTTTTAGCGTATAGGTTAATGGTACATAGCGTTGGTTAACACGTGCCGCATAACACTTGTTTCCAACTTCTGTATGCACATGATAAGCAAAGTCTAAAACCGTTGAACCACGTGGTAATTCTTTAATATCACCATCACGGCTAAACACATAAATCTTTTCAAAACCTTCAAAGTCTTGAAGCTGATCAAAGCCTTCCGTCTCATCTTCGTTTTGGTGTACTGTGGTTTCATTACGTTCTTGGTAATGTTCCAAAACGGCACGAAGCGAATGTAAACGATGGTTAAAAGAATGGTCGGTATTCTTTGAGCCTTCTTTGTAGTTAAAGTGCGAACATACACCTAATTCTGCTTCATCATGCATCTCATGAGTACGGATTTGTACCTCTAAAGATTTATTTTCAGCAATTACAGCAGTATGTAATGAGCGATAACCATTAGCTTTCGGGTTAGTAATATAGTCATCAAACTGGTGTGGAATATGGCGCCAGATTTGATGAACAATACCTAATGAGTGATAACACTCCGGCACGCTATTGACTAACACACGTAAGGCACGAATGTCATAAAGCTGATCGAAACTCAGGTTTTTACTTTTCATTTTTCGATAAATCGAATAAATGTGTTTTGCTCGACCTGTAATTTCTGCCTCAATACCGTAAGATGCCAATTCATTTTTTAAGCGGTCGATTACGAACTGAATATAGTGTTCGCGCTCAAGACGCTTTTCATTGAGTAATGAAGCAATCTCTTTATAACGGTCTGGTGCCAAATAACGAAAGGCTAAATCTTCTAGTTCCCACTTAAGCTGTGCAATACCCAAACGGTGCGCCAATGGCGAATAAATAGTTAGAATTTCACGCGCTACACGCTCTTGACGCTCACGTGACGAGTTGGCCAACTCACGTAAAGAATAAGTACGCTCAGCTAACTTAATTAAAACAACACGGACATCTTCAGTCACTGAAATCAGCATTTTATAAATGCCGCTTAAATGTTCCCTCTGGTTGTTATTAAAATGGTCTTCTAGTCGTTTATTTTTTTCAATGAGTTCTGAAAGCTTACCCATTGCCAAAGTACCTTTGACAAGGTTATAGACTTGCTCACCAAACTTGCGCTTTACTTCTTCTATATCAGTAATGTCTTCACGAACACTACGATAAAGCATTGCAGCAGATAAAGTATCTTCATCTACATGTAAATGCGCCAGAATATCCGCCATTCCAACACCAGTAGCAAATGTATTGGAACGATGATTAACCGTTGAATCTAACTCTTTTTGCAGGGTTAAATGCGCAACCTCTTCGAGTTGTTTAAGCTCTGCCCCATCTAATATTTCACGAACCCGATCCAACCATGAGGCTAAACCGACTTGTGTTTCGGCGGCATGCTCTACAGTCGTTTCCTCTGACAACTCAGTTAGTTGTTCAGGTAACTGTTCACGTACTGTGACCATACCATTCTCCTGGATATGTAACTCATGTTTTTAATCGTTTATCTCTTGAATTTTTTCAAATAAAGCAATTGATTCAACATGTTCTGTGTGCGTAAACATGTCCATAACCGCTGCTTTTTTTAACTTGTATCCATGTTGAGCCAAAACACCTGCATCCCTTGCTAGTGTTGCTGGATTACATGATACATAAACGATTCTTTTTGCTCCAAAGTTTGGTACATACTGCATAATTTCATATGCACCAGCACGAGGAGGATCAATCAATAATGCATCAAATCCTTGATTTGCCCAAGAATGATGCGAAAAATCTTTTGTTAAATCTTGTGAAAAGAAGTTTGCTTGCACCAGATTGTTGCACTTGGCATTATCCGTTGCTCGCTGCACCATTTCTTCACTTGCTTCCACACCAACAACTTGTCCATTTGCACCAACACATCGTGCAAGTGGAAGCGAAAAATTACCTAATCCGCAAAACAGATCCAGTACTCTTTCACCCTGCTGCAATTGAAGCAATTCACATGCCAATTGCACCATTTGTTCATTTACTGTGCCATTGACCTGCGTAAAATCCAATGGCGAAAAAGCAAAATTTACTTCAAATGCATTTAAAGCATAATGTAATCGCATAGCGCCTTGCTCTTCATCAATACGACGAAGACTTTCGGGACCTTTAGGTTGCAAATACAACTGCCAGCCTTTGTGTAACGCGAATTGTCTTAATTGGTTGACATCAGAATTGTTTAATTTTTCTACATGGCGAACCAATAAAGAAGTTTCCTCATCACCTTTTGCTAATTCTACATGACCAATATGTGCTTTGCCTTTTAGACTTTGGAGTAAAGTACGCAATTCTGGCAGGCTAGCTGATAACTTTTTATCCAAAACACTACAGGTATGGATAGAAGTTAAACGATTACTATGATGCTCACGGAAACCTAAAATCAAACGGTCCTGTTTTGGCAAATAGCGCACACCAATACGCGCTCGACGGCGATAATCACTTTGTAAAGATCGAATTGGCTCTAACCACTGTTCAGGTTGAATACCCGCAAAGTGTTGTAAATGTGACTGGAGTACATTTTGCTTTAAGCGAATTTGCTCATCTGGATGAATGTGCTGCATGCTACAGCCGCCACAAATACCATAATGAGGACAAACAGCCTCTACGCGATTTGACGAAGGTTCTGCTAAAAGCTCAATCATTTCAGCTTCTTCAAGGCGCTTAGCCTCATGCGTAATTTGAGCCTTTACTGTTTCTCCAGGCAACGCATAACGGATAAATACCTTTTTACCATGCTTATCTGCCGGATGATCCGGATGAGAACCATAGTGCGCAATTCCTCGCCCCTCATGAGAAAGAGTTTCAACCTGAAAAATATATTCAGGTTGCTGAGCTTTGCGAGATTTGGCTTGCTGTTTCAAAGAATGAACCTAAAAATCTAAAGGATTAAAATAGTGGGATGTAAAGTCGGTATGTTTCGACGAACGTTGCCACACTTCAAGAAAATCGGCCTGCTGAGGCATAGTCTGTAAATATTCAATACTAGAACTAATCCAATGATTATGTTCATCTACATTGATTTGACCTTTAAGTAACAACCAACGCAAATAAATAAACCATGTATTGAGTACATCACCCTCACAATAACTGGTTAACTTTAACCATTGCTGAGCACGTACATATTCAGGAACATGATACCCCGATTCACCACGCTTACCTGGTAAACCTAAAATACAGGCAACCTCATCAAGTTTCTGGAAATTACGGCCATTAAACATTGCCATCACATCCATTAAATCAATATGACGGTGGTGATAACGGTTTTGGTAATTATTAAAACGCTTCTGGCTATCAAGCTCACCTTGATCGAACAAGCCCGGTGCAGAAAGACCATGATACATGGCACGGAACAAGATAACCGGCAAATCAAATTGTGAGCCATTCCAACTCACCAAAGTGGGATGGCGCTTGTCAAAAATAGATAGAAATTTCTGTAAAATTTCAGCTTCTGAATAGTGCTCTCGACTAAAAGAAAACAGTCTAAAGCCCGATTCATCAATCCATAAACCAGAGATACAAACGATTTCATGCAATGGCAAACGCTGAAAATCCATACCTGATTCTTGGCGGCGGATTTTTGTGAGTGCCTGTTCAACATCTGCCTCTGGCAAATCAAGATGATATAAATGCGCTCCCGCTTTTAAATCAGTTAAAGTTTCAATGTCAAAAACTAAAGTTGGGAAACGCATTCTTTCTCTCAATTATGAGTTATCGTCCTGTACTGAGAACAAACCTGTAGACAAGTAGCGGTCGCCACGGTCACAGATAATGCAAACAATAACAGCTTCTGGATTTTCTTCTGCAATCTTAATTGATGCCCAAACTGCACCACCTGAAGATGTACCTGCACTGATACCTTCCATACGAGCCAATTTACGCATGGTTTTTTCCGCCTCAATTTGAGGAATATCAATAATTCGGTCTACACGACTGCTATCAAAAATTGTTGGTAAATATTCTTTTGGCCAGCGGCGAATACCGGCAATACTTGAACCGTCTGCTGGTTGTAAGCCCACAATCTGAATGTCTGGATTTTGTTCTTTTAAATACTTAGAAACACCCATAATGGTACCGGTTGTACCCATTGAGCTTACAAAGTGAGTAATTTTACCACCCGTTTGCTTCCAGATTTCAGGACCTGTCGTCAGGTAATGAGCTTCAACATTATCAGGATTACCAAACTGGTTTAAAACATGACCTTTGCCGTCTTTTTCCATTTGCAAAGCTAAATCACGTGCGCCTTCCATACCTTGCTGTGGAGTCACTTCTATCAGCTCTGCGCCATAAGCTAACATCGCATCTTTGCGTTCTTGGCTCATGTTATTTGGCATGATAAGTTTCATTTTATAGCCGCGCATTGCCGCAACCATAGCCAAAGCAATACCTGTATTGCCGCTAGTCGCTTCAATTAACGTATCGCCCGGTTTAATTTGACCACGCTTTTCTGCCTGCATAATCATGTTATATGCAGGGCGATCTTTTACAGAACCTGCCGGATTATTACCTTCCAATTTTGCTAAAACCGTTGCCTGCGTGTGACAAGCCAAGCGCTGCAAACGGACTAGAGGTGTTTTACCTACATAGTGATCTAACAAAAATTCGTCGGCTAAAAAATCAGGTTGTGTATTACTCATGATCAACACCTAAATCGGGGTGGCACTATTGTATGAAAAAATGATCGGTACTGCACCCATTTCACTATGCTTTTTAATTAAAGTGATTAAAGCCCAGTCAGTTATAAAATGCCGTCTGTTTTAAAATAAAGCGTGATAATATGCCCTACAGAGAGATCAATCCGATGTAGCCATGTCTAATTTCAATAAAACCTTATCGAAACGCTTACGTCTGAATCATGCATATGGGCAACTGATTGCTCTTATTTTTGTGCCCATGATGATTTTAACTGGTGTTGGTGCTTTTCTGGTTTTAACTGAAACATCTTACTCTGCAAAACAACAGCAACTGCATCATGCCTCAGCTATTTTGGCGCGTTATAATCAAATCGCTAAAGATCTCTATACATTAGTAGAACTCAAACCCGATGAATATGACCATGCTCAACATATTATGCAAAGCATGTTCAGTGAAAAAAATCTCAAGCGTGCTGCTTTAATTGACAGTAATGGTCAGACTTACTTAAGTGTAGGCTATCGAGATAATCGTTATTGGCCTAACTTTACGCAAAACAATAGTTTTTTTGGCCCGATCTCTTATAACAATAACAATATTTATGGGGTTCGCATCAGCAATATCACAGGTAAAACCCCTGTCTGGCTAGTGATTGAAATGGATAATCAACCACTAGAATTAGCACGTTATCGTATTCTGATCGCTTTAGTTATTACGAGTTTAATGACGCTGCTCTTACTTTTGCTCTGTCTAAATTTCTTCTCTCGTCGCTGGGTTGCACCAATGTACGAAATTCGGATGCAACTACAGCGACTCAATGCAGACACATTAGATCAGCATATGGTCATTAACAGTACGGGTGAATTACGCTTACTCCAACGTGATATCGCAAGTGTGGTGAAAAGACTACATTTTAGTTTTTTAGAGCTTAAAGAACACACCGAACAAACCGAAGAAGATTTACGTAGAACATTAGATACCCTCGAAGTTCAAAACATTACTTACCGTCAAGCACGTGACCAAGCGATTTCATCAAATCAGGCAAAATCAGTTTTCCTTGCCAATATTAGTCATGAGCTTCGTACACCACTTAACAGTATTGATGGCTTTATTCATTTACTACTTCGCCAACAAAATCTAAGTAATGAGCAAAATCTCTATTTACAGACTATTCGAAAATCTTCTGCCCATCTATTAGCATTAATTAACGATGTATTAGATTTCTCAAAAATTGATGCAGGTAAATTAGAGCTTGAGACAGCACCGTTTGATTTAGAAGAAGCAATTTTCGATGTGATGGATATGCTGTCTCCATTGGCTGCGCAAAAGCATATTGCCATGGCATTTTATTATGCAGACAACATTCCTCAAGAAGTCATTGGAGATGCCTTACGCTTTAAGCAAATCTTGACCAACCTAATTTCAAATGCAATCAAGTTCACGCCAGACGGCGAAATTATTGTTCGTGTCCGTATGGAGCATGATGACATTGGTCAATGTTTACTGCATTTTAGCGTTCAAGATAGTGGTATTGGTTTAAGTGGTACTGACCGTAAAAAATTATTTGAGTCATTTTCACAAGGTGATGCATCTGTTACCCGTCAATTTGGTGGTACAGGCTTAGGCCTTGCAATTTCCAAACAACTGGTTCATCTCATGCATGGACAAATTGGTTTTGAAGATAACCAAGAACGTGCACCAACAGAAAAAGGTTCAACATTCTGGTTTACTGCACAGTTTGCTGTAGATGAAGAGCATGAGATAGAACACCCTCACTTCGAACACTTACAAGTGGTGTCTTATTTAGCACATCCTGCAACAGCAAGTGTATTACGATACTATCTTGAAAATTACCAAGTTCCACACATTGAAACTCAATCAATTTTGGACTTGTTTAGCCGCCTAAAACACCTCGACCAGAAAGATAATACATGGCTTATTGTTGATCATAGTGGCGATACAGAAGCTCTGCTTAAAGAAATTCGTAGCCGCTATCAGGGCAATTTAGCAGTTTACGGCTATCAAATGACCCTTGAGCCAAACATGCTCACTGAATATCGTGCTCGCCCACTTTATCAACCATTAAGCCGTAGCGGACTCATTCAATTATTAAGTGACCAACCTATTTTTGAAGAGGAACAACAAGACTTTAATGGTCAGGGTTTACATATTTTAGCGGTCGATGACCATTTACCGAACTTAATTGTTTTAGAAGCACTATTAGGTGAGTTAAATGTCAAAACTACTAAGGCTTTAAGTGGACAAGAAGCGCTGAATATCATCCAAGAACGCATTGACCAAAAACTCAAACCGTTTGATTTGGTGTTTATGGATATTCAAATGCCAGTTATGTCAGGCATTGATACTACTCGTGCGATCCGTTCACTAGAGTCAACGCTAGATGGAGAAATGCAGCTTCCAATTATTGCATTAACAGCCCATGCCCTTGCTGATGAAAAACAAAAGCTTCTGAAAGTTGGTATGAATGACTATGTCACCAAACCAATTCAAATGGAGCAAATCATTCAGATTTTAACGCAATGGACTAAAAACAATTTCACTGCACAAGCTTTAGATAAAGATCACCATGTTGTTGCCGAGGCACTCGACCCAGAAATATTAAACTGGCAACAAAGCCTACAATTGGCTGCAAATAAAGAAGATCTTGCCCAAGACTTATTGAAAATGTTGGTAGACAGTTTCCCAACCGAGCTAGATGAAATGCAGCAACTCATTGAGCTTGAAGACTTTCCTCAACTCGAACATGTGTTGCACCGCCTCTATGGTGCAACTCGCTATGTAGGCACACCAAAGCTTCAACAAGTTACTGGTGACTTCGAGCAATTCATTTCAACATTACGTAAAGAGCGTCGCAGAGCTGACGATGGCTTCATTGAAGAAGTCATGAGACGTTTCGATGAATTAGGTCTTGTCATTAAAGAAGTTGAAAGTGCAGCTCACCAAATTTTAGTTATACCAGACTAACAAGAACCTGTAAAAAAGGCATGACTGACCTGTCATGTTTCCAATTTCAAGCCATGTTATGCTCCGCTTATCGATAAAAAATAAGCGGGAATTTCATGGCACTTTTACGTATTGAAAAAAATAATGGTATTGCAACAGTTTATCTAAACCGTCCTGATAAACGTAATGCCATGAGTTTCGCCCTCCTTAAAGAACTCGTTTCAACGGCTAAAGCCATACAAAAAGACCGAGATATCCGCTGTGTAATTTTGACGGGTGAAGCACAAGTGTTTAGTGCTGGTATTGATTTATCCGACTTAAACAATCCTAAAAACTCTGCATTTGCCATTTGGGAACTTGTTAAGCCAGGGCAAAGTCTTTTCCAAAAAGCTTTTCTTATTTGGCAAAATTTGCCCGTCCCTGTTATTGCCGCTCTTGAAGGTTATTGTTTTGGGGCAGGAATGCAACTTGCACTGGCTGCCGATATTCGTATTGCCCACCCAGAGACAAAAATGTCGATTATGGAAAGTCGCTGGGGACTAGTACCTGACATGGGACTTACTCGCTCACTCAAAGGTTTGATAGGTGTTGACCTTGCCAAAGAACTCACCTTAACTGCCCGTGTGTTTGACGGAAACTATGCAAAAGATATTGGCCTTGTAACTCACCTAAGCGAGAACCCTTTAGAAAAAGCGAATGCAATTGCCTCAGAAATGCTACAACGTTCACCTGATGCATTGACTGCTGCAAAACGTGTATTAGATGCAATGGAGCACCAGCCAGAAAAATCATTGCGTCTAGAAAAAATCTGGCAACTTAAATTATTACTTGGTAAAAATAGCAAACTTGCTCGTAAAAAAGACAAACATCCGGAAGTTAAATTTTTACCACGCCAATATAGATAAGAGCTTTGAAGATGAATTTTGATCGTAATACACCTATAGCTTTTTTAGGTATAGGACTTATGGGAAGCCGTATGGCTAGTCGCCTTATTCAAGCTGGTTTTCAAGTTGCTGTCTGGAACAGAACAGCATCTGCTTGTGAAGAACTTATCGATATTGGCGCACATGCTCTCGATCTTTCAAACATCGGACAATACCCTATAGTTTTAACTTGCCTAGCTGACGATAAAGCTGTGCAAGCCGTATTTGAGCAAATTCAGCCTCATTTAAAAGCAAATCAAGTTATTGTCGATTTCTCAAGCCTGTCTGTTGCTGCAACAAAAGCACTTGCTCAGGGTGCTGCTTCACAAGATGTGATATGGATTGACTCCCCTGTTTCAGGCGGTACAGCCGGGGCAGAACAAGGCACGCTAGTCATTTTTGCAGGTGGAGATGCTCAAACTATTGAAGCTTTGAGTCCTGTTTACAATGTACTCTCTCAACGTCTAACACGTATGGGTGATACAGGTACGGGCCAAGCCACTAAAATTTGCAATCAGCTGATTGTGGCAGCAAATAGTGCTCTTATTGCCGAAGCTGTAGCACTAGCAGACCACGCAGGTGTAGACACGACATTACTCGCTCCCGCCTTAGCAGGTGGATTTGCTGACTCAAAGCCTTTTCAAATACTTGCACCACGCATGGCAACTCATACTTTCGAGCCTATTCAGTGGAAAGTTCAAACATTATCCAAAGATCTTAACAACGCGGTAACATTGGCTAACAATGTTAATTTAGACATACCTGTTGCACAAAAAGCTCTATTACAGCTACAAACTCACCAAAAAAATGGCTTTGCTGAGAAAGATTTAGCTACTATCATTCAACTAGTAGAGCAATAATAAACGGAGTTTGTGTATGGGTCGTCTTGCCGTTAACTTATCCATGATTTTTACCGAAGTTTCTTTAATTGATCGCTTTGCATTAGCCCATGCAGAGGGCTTTGAACATGTAGAAATCCAATTCCCATACGAACTTTCCATTTCCGATATTCAAGACCAGCTTGAACGTTACAACCTAAGTTTATGTTTAATTAATGTTCCTGCTGGCGATCTTATGCAAGGTGGTAATGGTTTAGCAGGCATACCTGGCCAAGAAGCAGCATTCCGTGAAGCACTAGAGTTAGCTATTCGCTATGCCATAGCCTTAAAAGTGCCTCGTGTTAATATTTTGGCAGGTAAGCAACCTCAAGATTCTGACTTACTTCCTTGCCTTAAAACACTTGCAAGCAACTTAAAGCTAGCTTGTGATTTACTTACAGAACACGATATTGAACCTGTATTTGAAATGATTAATGGCACAGATATGCCACGCTTTTTAGTACAGAACATTGCCCAAGCCCAAGAGATGCTTGAAGCAGTCAACCACCCTGCTTTAAAAATGCAATATGACTGTTACCACATGGCGATGATGGGTGAAGATGTACTTGAAGGGTTACAAGAAAATATTCACCAGATTGGCCATATTCAGTTTGCAGACTGTCCTGGACGCCATGAACCCGATACGGCTCAAATCCCTTATGAGCAAATTTTTTCATGGATTAAACAAAGCACGTATGACGGTTACATTGCAGCAGAATATAAACCTAAAAACGGGTCAAATCAGTCATTTACATGGAAAAAGAAATACTTTTCGGATGATGTAAATATATAAACTGTTACTAGTTTTGTTTGAAATTCTGAGTGAAAACCACTATATTAGATAGTGAGTAATTGTCAGGAAAATATACCCTATATGAATTTAGAACCATCGCCCAGCGTGTCTAATTCTCACGATTTCGCAATGAACACCTCAAATAAAGACGTACAAGCTTGTCTCAAAGTCGTCCATGACGCTTTAGTTGATGTAAAAGCAAAAGATATTCTACAGTTAGATGTTAGTTCTATTAGCAACGTTGCGGATGCTATTGTCATTGCGAGTGGTACATCTACTCGTCACGTCAAAGCACTTGCTGACAATGTTGCAGAAGAAGCTCGAAAAGCTGGTTTCCGCCCGATTGGCGTTGAAGGCGAACGAGATGCCGAATGGATCTTAATTGATCTTGGTTTTGTTGTAGTACACGTGATGCTACCAACTGCCCGCAAATTCTATGATTTAGAAAGCTTATGGCGTACTGCCCCAGAGTCAGTCGCATAAAATTTTGCTTTTAAAAAAGCGGCTCTTTTGAGCCGCTTTTTGTTTATATAACTAATCAAAATTTTATTTAAAAAAACTATCTTTTATAGCCTCAGATATCCTCATCAAAGCTTCAACAGCACTTACGAGCTAGTCATCAATCTTACTTAAATTTGACATGACAAATTGTCAGAATTCCAGCACTATAACAATTCTTATAGTCTCATCAATAAATAGCATAACCGGAGCACTAAAAAGTGAAGATACTCATTACAGGCGCCAACACAGGTATTGGTTTTGCCACAGCAGAACAACTTGTACAACAAGGACAACATGTGATTTTGGCATGCCGAAATCCTCAAAAAGCACAAGAGGCACAAAACAAACTACGCTCACTCAACCAAGGACAAGTTGATATCGTTTCTCTTGATCTGAACAGTCTTGAGTTAACCAGAAAAGCTGCTGATGAAATTGCAGATAAATATGGCAGCCTTGATGTGCTTATTAATAATGCCGGGCTATTTGCAAAAACAAAACAGCTCACCGCAGATGGGTTTGAACAACAATTTGGCGTTAATTATTTAGGTCATTTCTTACTTACTCAAAAGTTACTTCCGGCTTTAAAACAGTCACCTAAAGCACGGATTATTCACCTTGCATCTATTGCCCACTGGGTTGGCTCAATTAAACCTAATAAATTTCGTGCAGAAGGTTTTTACAACCCCCTGTTCTATTATGGACAATCCAAGCTTGCAAACTTACTGTTCAGCAACACATTAGCTAAACAACTTGCTGATAGTACAATTACAAATAATGCATTACATCCCGGCGGTGTTGCTTCTGATATTTATCGTGATTTACCAAAACCAGTTTATGCAGCCATGAAAGTAGGTTTAGTTCCAACGTCAGTTCCCGCAAAGCTCATTACAGAAATGGCGATTGGAGACTCATGGCAAAATCGCAATGGCGAATATGTCAGCGCGCATATGCCTGACTGGAAATCTTCTCATGCCAAAAACCAGCAACTGGCACGCGACCTCTACCAACAATCAATGGACTTAGTAGAAAAGTTTCTTTAAATCCCAAAAAGCAAAAAACCACCCGAAGGTGGTTTTTTGTATCAAAGCAACTTAGTGGCCTGTACCATTAATTGCTTTAGTCATGTCTTCAACAACTTTCTTAGCATCACCAAAGATCATCATTGTTTTTTCGTTATAGAACAAGTCATTATCAAGACCAGCATAACCCGTCGCCATAGAGCGCTTAATCACCATGATTGTACGTGCTTTATGTGCTTCAAGAATCGGCATACCATAAATTGGTGAACCTGGGTCATCTTTTGCAGCAGGGTTCACAACGTCGTTTGCACCAATAACAAGTACTACGTCAGTTGCCGGGAAGTCAGAGTTAATCTCATCCATTTCCAAGATATCTTCATATGCTACATCTGCTTCAGCAAGCAATACGTTCATGTGACCAGGCATACGACCAGCAACCGGGTGAATTGCGAAACGAACACGAACACCTTGCTCTTTTAGAATTTCACACAGCTCTTTCACAGCATTTTGTGCACGACCTTGCGCCATACCATAACCCGGTACAATCACAACACTGTCTGCATTTGACATCAAGAAGCCAGCATCATCAGCAGAACCTGAACGGTAGTTACGTTGAACTTGTTCACCTTTAGCCGCTGTAGAAACTGCCGCACCACCCATTACACCACCAAACAATACGTTGATGATTGAACGGTTCATTGCTTTACACATGATGTATGACAGAATCGCACCAGATGAACCTACAAGTGAACCTGCAACAATCAACATGTTATTTTCAAGGGTAAAACCAATACCTGCCGCTGCCCAACCAGAGAACGAGTTAAGAAGCGATACCACCACAGGCATGTCACCACCACCTACTGGTGCAATCCATACCCAGCCAAATGCAAGTGCAAGTGCGGTCATTGCCCAGAAAGCAGTCATATTACCAGTTGTGAAGAAGTAGAAACCACAAGCCAACATCGCAACAAAGATAAGCGCTTGAACAGGTTTAACCCATGCACCAGAAATTGTTTTAGCCCATTTTTTCGCAGCCAATTTACCGTAAGCAAATACAGATGCTGTGAAGGTAATCGCACCAACGAAACAGCCCACAAACAATTCAAATAAATGAACTTTGCTCATGTGCGCATGTTGTACGCCAGCAGCTGTTAATGCCGCCTCGTTTTGGGCAAACAATGCTGTAAGCTGGTTGTTATGCAAAATTGCAGCAACTGCAATTAAAACTGCAGCCAAACCTACTAATGAGTGCATAAGTGCAACAGTTTCAGGCATTTGAGTCATTGGTACAGTACGTGCACGTGCAATACCCACAATCGCGCCAAGCACCATTGCACCGCCAATCATCCAGATCACTGGATTGTTGGCAACAAAGAAGGTTGTTACAACTGCAATCGCCATTGCGATCATACCGTAACGGTTACCTTGAATTGCTGTTTTAGGACCAGATAGACCGCGAAGCGTCAAGATAAAGAGAATTGCGCCTACAAGGTACAACCAGTTTGCATTTGCTTGAATAAATTCCATGTCAAAGCCCTCTTATTTCTTTTGCTTAGGCTTGAACATTTCCAACATGCGTGCAGTTACTGCGAAGCCGCCGAAAATATTAATGCTTGCCAAAAATACCGCAATCGCACCAAGTACGCTTACAACATTCACACTTTGAAATACAACATTTGCATCTACACCAAGTACAGGCAGCCCGACTGTTTGCAACATCGCACCAACAACAATAATTGATGACAATGCATTAGTTACCGCCATAAGTGGCGTATGTAAAGCTGGTGTAACACCCCAAACTACGTAATAACCTACGAAGATGGCAAGGACGAAAATTGTAATAGTTTCAACCATGAGAAATCTCCTTAACCACGCTTAAGCAGCACTTGACCGCCATGAGTGACCAATAGGGCTTTTTGGATTTCGTCTTCTTGATTAATCGCAAAGTTTTTCTCTTTGTCGAATAAAGTCTCTACGAAATTGAAAACGTTACGTGCATATAATGCAGAAGCTTCTGTCGCAACAGTGGCTGGAATATTTGGAATACCCAAAATTTTCACACCATTTTCAGTCACAACAGTTTCGCCAACTTTAGAACCTTCAACGTTACCACCCGTTTCAACTGCCATATCTAAAATGACAGAGCCCGGCTTCATTTTGGCAACAGTTTCAGCTTTAATCAGACGCGGCGCATCACGACCCGGCAACAATGCTGTTGTAATCACGATATCGGCATTCGACACAGCTTTATCCACAATCGCAGCTTGGTCTTTGATGTATTGCTCACCCGGCATCCAGCCATAACCATTTTTTGCTGCATCTGCAGCACGTTGCTGTTCTTCTTCAGACATTGGTACGTCTAACCACTTACCACCTAAAGACTCAACTTGATCTTTAGCTGTTGGACGTAAATCTGTTGCTTCAACAACAGCACCCAAACGTTTTGCTGTAGCAATCGCTTGAAGGCCCGCAACCCCAACACCCATAATCACAACACGTGCTGGCTTTACAGTACCAGCAGCAGTCATCAGCATTGGGAACATGCGTTGATACTCGGCAGCTGCAAGCAAAACTGATTTATAACCAGCCAAGTTCGCCTGAGAAGACAACACATCCATGTTTTGTGCACGAGAAAGCGTACGAGGAAGCAATTCCAGAGCAAAAGCAGATACTTGCTGATTCGCAAACTGATCTAGCTCGGTATTACGATAAGGATCAAACATTGCTACAACAGCTGTATTTGCTGCAAGTTTTTGAATTTCCCCGCCTTGTGGCGCACGAACTTTCAAAATAATTTGACTACCCGTATAGGCATCATCCGTAATGGTTGCACCGACCTGTTCATAAGCACTGTCAATGTACGCAGCCTTTACACCAGCACCACGTTCAATCACAACGCTATGACCAGCGCTAATCAACTTCTTTACTGTCTCTGGCGTAGCAGCTACACGATTTTCACCGACGACAGTTTCGGTTGGGATTCCGATCTGCATGAGCGTTCCTCAAGCTAATTTCTCATTGTCAAAAACATTGCAACCCGCAATGTTTCCCCCATGTGTATTCTTTGTACAGAATTTGGATTCTAATTGAACTTTTTGAAAATACCACCCACTATTTATTTAATAAATACCCATATTTTGAACTGATGATTCACGATATTTGACTTGAGGTGTAATATAGGAAGATTTTTCTTTTTTTGCAGACAATAGTCTCTCTTATACAGTCCTGTATATGAAAATTTCTTTATCTTCGTTTCAAATTGGGTCTTTTTTCGCGCTTTGTTCTGCTTTTCTATTCAGCACAAAAGCAATCTTTATTAAACAAACTTATGCCCTTTCTCCATTAGTAGACGGTACAGTCCTGATGGCTTTACGTATGCTAAGCGCCTTACCGTTCTTTCTATTAATTTGCTGGTTCAATAGGCATCATAATCAGGGCATAAAAAAGAAGGATTGGCTAATTTTAATTTTTGCCGGTCTATTAGGCTACTACTTTGCCAGCTGGCTTGATTTCATGGGCCTTATGTTTATTAGTGCTTCTTTAGAGCGAATTATCTTATTTTTATATCCAACACTTACCGTGATTGCATCAAGCCTGCTCTACAAACAAAAATTAGATATAAAAAGTTTAATCGCCATTTTTCTTAGTTATGGTGGAACCGTGCTAGTGATGCTTCAAGAACACAACAACGCACCAATTCAGGGCAATTTCTGGCTAGGAACAAGTTTCGTATTTGCAAGTGCTGTAGCATTTGCTGGTTATTTACTGTTAACCCCACCATTAATTAAAAAATTTGGTTCTTGGAATTTCACAGGTTTAGCGTTAACTGTGGCCTGTATTGGGGCATTAACACATTACGCACTAAATACTCCTCACCCTATTCAACTAATATTACAGCTCCCCTCAAGTGTAATTTGGTATGGAATCGGCTTAGGCTTTTTAGTCACTGTCTTACCCACCGTTATGCTCATACAAAGTATTGAACGTCTTGGTGCATCACAATCTGCAATGATTGCTTCAATTGGACCAGTTTTAACTATTTTACTTGCCGTTGTTTTCTTAAATGAACATCTTAATATGTGGCAATGGGTCGGTTGCCTACTCAATATTGTAGGGGTAATGATGATTACGCTTAGAAAGAAAAGACTAAAACATTAAATTCTCTTGACCTCAACTTAAGTTGAGGTTGGATACTCATCTAAATTTTACTGAAAGGTTGAGTTCCGATGAATAAAGAAGCTTTTAGAATCATAAATCCCTCTACTTTATATAACCCAACGCCAAATACTTATAGCCATATTGCTGTAGTCCAAAATTTTAAAAATATTATTCATATTGCAGGACAAGGCGGTGAAGATTCGAAAGGGGAATTAAGCCCAAATTTTGAAGAACAAGCCACTCAAGTTTTTAATAACATTCAAAATGCATTAACAGCAGCAGAAGCAAAAATCTCAGATATTGCTGTTTTAAGGGTTTTAATTGTTGACCACTCAGATGAAAAACACCAAATTTTAATTAAAATCATGCAAAATCTATGGAAAAATCATCCTTTTCCAGCCTGTACGCTCATTCCTGTACCACGCCTTGCATTAGAGCGCATGCTCATTGAAGTTGAAGCAACAGCATACACCTAATAAAACCGAGAGAATATCATGTCTACCCCTGAAGATATCAGTCAAAATAAACCTTTGCTTTGGTTGATGGCAGCAGCATGTGGCTTATGTGCAGGTGTGAATTATTACTGTCAGCCTCTAATTCATTCTATTCAGCAAGAGTTTGCTGTAACTCAAGCACAAGCCGCTTTAACAGTGACATTTGCTCAGGTGTCTTATGCCCTTGGTCTACTCTTTATTGTTCCGATGGGTGACATCGTCAATAAAGCCAAAGCTATTCCGTTTTTGATGGTGCTTTGCGCAGTTGGTCTATTTACTTCTGCCTTTGCTGTTAACTTACCTATGCTCTGGATTGGTACAATTTTAGCGGGCTTATTTTCTGTTGCAGCTCAAGTATTAATCCCATTAGCTACTATGACAGTCAAACCTGAAAAAACAGGCGAGATTATTGGTTTTTTAATGAGTGGCTTATTGGTCGGGATTTTACTCTCTACCAGTCTGGCCGGTTTATTTTCCAATCTTTTCCACTGGAAAGTCGTTTATGTGGTAAGCGGCGTATTAATGCTATTACTGGCATTTACTTTAAAAAGTCGTCTACCTTACGTCTTGCGTATGAAAATGAATTATGGGCAAATTTTTGTTTCCATGGCTCAGCTTTTAAAGCAGGAAAAGCGACTATTACTAAGAGCGCTTACAGGTGCTTTCGCCTTTGCAGCAGTAAGTACTTTATATTCCACTATCGCCTTACTACTGACCTCAGCACACCATTTACCAGACCTGTTTATCGGACTCGTTCCTCTAGTCGGTATTTTTGGTGCATTATCAACCCGCTATATTGGTAAATACGCCGACCAAGGCTACACAAAATTACTTACTTGGATGGGCTGTGGACTATTCTTAGTCAGTTGGGTTTGTTTCTATTTTGGACAAACTCTACTTTCTACATATGTCATTGGGTTTGCGTTAATTCAATTAGCACTTGCGCTCGTTCACACCAGTAACCAAAGTATTATTTTCCGTCTACGTCCAGATGCTAAGTCCCGCATTAATGCCATCTATATGACCACTTACTTTATTGGTGGCGCAGCTGGTTCGGCATTAGGAATTTTTGCTTGGAATCATGGTGGATGGGCCATGACTTGCCTTGCAGGGGTTGGACTCGTTCTGTTTTGTATTTTATTTAGTGTGATTGATGCCTTCTTACAAAAAAAGCAGTTGGCTCACTCATAAGGTAATTTGTTAAAAATCATCTTTCTACATTCATCATAAGGGCGGTTATAAATTACGCGATTAAATGTCTCTGTCGATTCAGAGCTAAACCCCGTATAATGCTGCCCTTTCTTTAATTTAGCGACTTTTGGGTCTATTGATTATGCAATCACTTCAATCGTTACAACCTCGTATTTCAGTTGCCCCAATGATGGATAGGATCGTCTAAATTTAAAAAATATTTATTATCAATCTCTTAGCAAAAAAAATAAAAATTGTGGTGTAAATTTAGTGTAAAAAAAAATAGAAACAAATTTTTATATTTTCAACCATTTATTTTAATAATACATTTTACCTTGTTAAGTTAATAAGCCAGAAATAATACACTCTCAGCATAATTTCCTTATTATCCATAGTACCTTGAACAAATCTTGAAACAATTTGTTTTCTATTTTTTTTACCAAAAAATATGACTATTTCTATTTTTTAAACCTAAAACTATGTATGCTGTATTGAAGAGAAACTTAATAGATCTAATTTTATGCAGCCATTATATTTAACTATTGATGATCCACAACATGCCCAGAATCGAATAAAAGAGGTTTTCGGCTTTGACTCAAAAGTTCTACTGGGAGTCATTGAAGATGGATTTGCAGCTCGCAATGAAACAACAAATAATCACCCTAAAATTTATGGGGGTTATAGACATTTTGCTGAAGGAACCGCTTTTTTAAGAGAACGCCTTCTACCTAAAGGTTATTCAAAATATACCCAAGGAAACTCTGAATGGGTTCATAATGAAAAAAAAGGTATTTTAATCAGCTTTATGGCAGGAAATGCCTCTGTTGGGATGAAAGGTCAAACCCCATCTAATACAGATGGTTTAAAAGCTGAAAAAGTTGCTCGAAATAGAAATCCTAAAGGTAGCATGTTTTCAAGAATTGCTAATGCACAACTGCATGGCGATATGTTGACTTTACACTCAGGTATAGATACGTGGTGTTGGGTTTTGATGTATTATATTGATTATAAAAACAAAATAATTAGAAGTGAACTATCATGCCCTTCAAGGCTTACGGAAAACGGTAAATTTTTTGCAGAGTATCATGAAAGGATTATTCTAAAAGAAATTAGTTTCGATCCAGAGTCTGAATTTGATACTATTCTTTCCCCTGCACCAACCCCCCCGTCGATTGATTTTGAAATCAAACGCAAGAATGCTTAAGAGGCAATATTATGTTCAATATGGGTCGTTTCGATCTCGCTCGTCAACGCCGTGGCTTGACTAAGAGAGATTTGGCTCATCTATTAGGCGTAACCGATAGAACTGTTTCAAATTGGTATAGTAACCAAGAAATTGATGAGAGAATTTTAGAAAAGGCTGCTGAGATTCTTGATTTTCCTCTCAGCTTTTTTTATGGAAATGATATTGAGAAAATTCATGCTGAGTCTGTAAGTTTTAGAGCTCTTACTAAAATGACAGCTAGAAAAAGAGATATGGCAATTAGCCAAACTATTTTAGCTGAAATGATCAGTGATTGGATTGATTTGAAATTTGAATTACCTCTTCCTAACGTTCCTGATTTACATGAACTAAGAAGTGATTTTTCGTCCTCTTCTATTGATGAATTAGATGAAGTCAGTGAAGATGAGGTTAATTATTATTTAAAATATTCTTATCCTGAAGCATGCGCAGATACAGTAAGAAAAGCGTGGGGATTAGGAGAACAGCCCATCCCAAACTTAATTGCACTTTTAGAATCTAAGGGCATTAGAGTTTTTTCTCTTACAGATGAAGCACAAGATGTTGATGCATGTTGTAGATGGACAAGTGGTCGGCCTTTTATTTTTTTAAATACCTCTCGAACTGCTGAAAGATGTCGATTCGACTTAGCTCATGAGCTTGGTCATTTAGTGATGCATAAGCACGGAATAATTGAAGGTATTCATGTTGAACAAGAAGCTAACGCTTTTGCTTCCGCATTTTTATTGCCACGTAGAAGCTTACTAGCAGATCCTTTAAAAATACCTTCATTAAAGGGTATTTTATCCAAGAAAGAAATATGGCAAGTTTCTGCTGCTGCTTTGACTTATCGTTACAATAAGCTCGGTATTATTACTGATTGGAACGCGACTAGTATATATAAACAATTGGCTCAGAGAGGACGAAATAACGAGCCAAACCCTATTGCTCATGAAACGTCTCTTTTACTTAGTAAAATTTTTCAAGCTTTAGCTCAGGAAAATTTTGATTTATCAGAAATGACTAATGAGTTAGGTCTTAATCTAGATGAAATTAATAGGCTTACTTTTAATCTTGTATCTAAATATCAAAATTTAGAAGCACTACGTCGTCGAAGTCAGTTAATAGTTTTGAACTGAAATTACCTAAAAAGAGAATTTTCATAATTCTCTTTTTAGGGATAATGGTTCATTTTCCAGCAATTTATAATATAAATTACTTCATTTATTTTGATAAATTTTAAGCAAGAATACTTTTAAGTAGACAATTAAGTTGATATTTTCATATAGACAATGGGCATTATTTCTAAGTTTTAAATTCTTCTAATTTCATGAATTGTACCTGTTTTAATGTTATTAAAATAGTATTTTAGAGAGACCTACAAAAGATTTGGAACGCTTTTAAGCCCTAAATACAAAGAATTAAACTTTAAGTTTTTTAGTTTTACAAACCAAGAAATAATAGAAACTACTTTATGAATAGTAGCTTCGGCTACTATTCATAATTTTAAATTGTAGTGATTTTAAAAAACTAACTCGATACCAGCCCCATATACCCATCCTTTTTCAGAATCAGTGGCTTCCTGTAAGGACGTAGCTTTTTGGCCTTTTTCATATTGGTAGGCCACATCAATGAAAGGTCGGATTCTTTTAGTGATCTCATACCGGGTTTTGATACCAGTTTTTAACTCAGATAAACCTGATTTTGCAGCATAGTTAGAGTCATCGCTAAATACAGCATCTACTTCGAGATAAGGTTGTGTGATCAATTTCTGGGTTAACAAGAAATCACGTTCGACTTCTAAGCTTGCCCCCCAGAAATTATTATCACCACCGTACAAATAAGCTTGAGTTTCAAAGAAATAGGGAGCTAATCCCAATACACCAATAACACCATCAACCCGATCACTGTTGCTGTTATTTTTATCTTCACTGTATCTCACCCCAGCCTGTACATCCCAGAAGGGTGCTACATTACGGCTATAAAGTGCTGACACATCATATTTTGGATCATGACTTTCTGCTTTATCCAGATTTGCTTCAATAAATAGGCGATTTTCATCTGTGCCTATCAATGTTTCAATTTTCGATCCTAAAGTACCTTTACCATCTTCATCCACAGTCCACTCATTCTCAAATTTAGTTGTTTGAAAAACTTGTCCACCATGTTCTTTCAGATGCTTATCATGATTTCGGCTATTGGATGTTTCAATTTCAGCTTCAAGACCTGTTTGGTAAGTATTACGATCAACATAACTTAGCCCACCAGGCTCTTTTAATAGCATTTTCATACTCTCGGACTGAGAGGATTTAGTACTATTATCCATGCTTTGAACATCCGTATCATTTGCAAAAGCTAGACCTGATAATCCAATTAAAGCTATTGATAATAGTGTCTTAGAATATATTTTTTTAGTGGTGCGCATGTTGATTTACCCCCTTATCATTAGTATTAGGTTGAGCAACAACATCTTTCGAATCAGTACTATTACTATCGACATTTGCCACAATAAGTTTATTCATCATTCCAGCAGACATGTGATAGAGCAAATGGCAATGAATAGCCCATTCACCTAACTCATCAGCCGTTAATAAAGTTGTAACTGTCTTACCTGGTGGAACAATAACCGTATGTTTATTCGGCATATTACTTGGATCTTGGCCATTTTCCAGTTGCATAAACATGCCGTGTAAATGCATCGGATGAGCCATCATACTATCGTTAACAAATTTCAAGCGTATACGCTCACCATATTTCACTTTAAATGGTTCAGTTTCATTAAACTTCTTACCATTAATTGTCCAAATATAGCGCTCCATATTTCCACCTAAGCGGATTTCAATTTCACGTTCTGGAGCACGGGTATCTTTTTGAGGGGTTAAAGATTGTAGATCACTATATTGAAGTGCTTTTAGTCCAGCTGGGGTTGAGGCATTCGCCCATCCGTAAACCACTTCATCTGATCCAGAAGAGCTCATTGTTTTTGAAGACATGTCATGATCCATACCCTTCATTGAAGACATGTCATGATCCATACCTTTCATTGAAGACATATCATGGTCCATACCTTTCATTGAAGACATGTCATGATCCATACCTTTCATTGAAGACATGTCATGATCCATACCTTTCATTGAAGACATGTCATGGTCCATACCTTTCATCGAAGACATGTCATGGTCCATACCTTTCATTGAAGACATGTCATGATCCATACCTTTCATTGAAGACATGTCATGGTCCATACCTTTCATTGAAGACATGTCATGATTCATTCCCATATCTTCCATTGTCAGTAAAGCACGGGGACGAGGTGTCGGCATGACAATACTTTTTACAGGTGAAGTATTTTCGTCATGTAATGTACCGATAGAAAAACCACTTCGGTCAATAGATTCAGCTTCAATCTGATAATTTGCCTGTTTCGGTTCTACGATAACATCGTAAGTCTCCGCTGTTCCTATCCGGAACTCATCCACTGGCACGGGTTTGACTGGCTGTCCATCCGCGCTGACTACTGTCATTTTCAGATTAGGAATTCTTACATCGAACAAAGACATTGCCGAGGCATTGATAAACCGGAGACGTACTTTTTCTCCAGCTTTAAAGTTTCCAGTCCAATTTTGTTCTGGAGTCTTACCATTCATTAAAAACGTATAGTTTGTTACATCAGACATATCTGTCTTAAGCATTCGCATCTGATTCCACATGGAACGATCTTTCCATGTTGCTTTTAAACCATCTCTTTTAATCTGCCTAAAAACATCAAAAACTGTTTCTCTTCGATTCTGGTAGTAATCAGCTTCTTTCTTGAGATTACTCATAATCTGACCACTAGTAGAATTGTGAAAATCAGAGAGTAAGACTACGTAATCTCTATCAGCTTTTTCTCCGGCCGTTAAAGGAACTTTATTTTTGGGATAAATGACTAAAGGGCCATATAGACCATCTTGCTCTTGACCTTTACTATGCGAGTGATACCAATAGGTTCCATTCTGACGAACCTTGAATTTATATTCATAGGTTTTATTTGGTGCAATACCATCAAACTGGTTGAACCCCGGTACTCCATCCATGATGCCAGGTAAAATTAAACCATGCCAATGAATAGAAGAATCTTGGTTTTTCAACTTGTTGTGTACACGAATAACGGCATCATCGCCTTCCTCAAACTCAAGAAGAGGCGCAACAAACTTACCATTTACAGTAATTCGTTTTAGAGGCTTTCCTGTAATATTCACCGTCTGTTCAGCAATTGTTAAATCATATTCTTTAACCGCTGCCATAACCCAAGTCGACGAAAACAATCCGACTCCTATTAAAAGGACATGACTTAATTTTCTAGACATTTATTTTCACCTATCTATAGTTAATTGAGGGCTAAGCAGGTGGATAAAATACTTTTCCCTCAATATCTTATTTCACGTATTAATTATTTATTTGGCATATTCATTTTAGAATGGTCCATGTCCATCATCTTAGAATGGTCCATGTCCATCATCTTAGAATGGTCCATATCCGTCATCTTAGAATGGTCCATGTCTTTCATCTTAGAATGGTCCATTTGGGACATATCAGACATTTGGCTGTGATCATGCTGACTATGGTTCTGTTGATTTTCCTTACCATCTTTCATATCACAAGGCTTTTTGCATTTCTCTTGTGCTTTTGCATTTACTTTAACTTCTGTACTTAAAGTATTTTTCTGTTGAGCATCAGCAGCCCAAGATTGGCTTCCAGCAATTAAAGTCCCAACACACATAAAAGCAGTTAAGCTACGACGGAATAGAGTTTTCATTGATTGCTCCAAAAATAAATTTTATATAACTAACTTATAGGTTGGAACCGGACATCTATGTGACTTGAAAATGACATTTTTGTAATCTACATCGCATCGTGTATTTATAACGTTATTATGGTCTTAATATGCGATACGGGGCTTAATAAATGAGAATCTTACTAGTTGAAGATGAACAAAAAACTGGTGATTATCTAAAGCAAGGTCTTTCTGAGGCAGGATATATTACAGACTGGGTTACAGATGGCTTATCAGGTAAACATCAAGCTCTTTCTGAAGAATACGATCTAATCATACTAGATGTAATGTTACCGAAGTTAGATGGCTGGAATATCATTAATGATATTCGCAAAAGTGGAAAAACTATGCCTATCCTTTTTCTCTCAGCTCGTGATCAAATTGAAGATAGAGTTAAAGGCCTGGAATTAGGAGCTGATGATTATCTGGTTAAGCCTTTTGCTTTTGCAGAACTTCTTGCCCGAATTAAAACCTTACTTCGTCGCGGTCAACAAAAGGAAGATAGCAATATTATTACGATTGCTGATCTTGAACTTGATCTTCGTAAACGTCGCGTCACACGTGCTGGACAAAGAATTGACCTTACAGCTAAAGAGTTCGCATTGATGGAATTATTCATGCGTAGACGTGGCGAGATTCTGCCTCGTGCTCTCATTGCTTCTCAAATATGGGATATGAATTTTGATAGTGATACCAACGTTGTAGAAGTCGCTATCAAACGTCTAAGAAATAAAATAGATAGTAATTTCAGTCCCAAGTTGATTCAAAACATCCGCGGAATGGGGTATGTCTTAGAGGTAGAAGATGACTCATAAACTGTTTAATGCGATCAGTTTCCGTATTGCACTCATCTTCTCGTTATCTACCATTATTATCTTAATGATTATGGGGCTGGTCATTCATCAGCTTGTTATGCATCATTTCGAAACTCAGGACCGTACTCAGCTAGAAGGGAAAATTCAGCTTTTAGAAAATTTACTGGAACAGAATCCGAAAAATACTGATGAATTAAAGATATATTTAAAAGATGCTTTAGTTGGCCATCATGACCTAATTGTCCAGATTGAACGCCCAACTGGCCAAATCATTTTTAGTTCAGCACCTGCCGTTATAAAGGCTCAAACATTAGTAAAGTCTAAACATATCCCTTGGATAGAGTGGGAAATTCAAAATAAAACCTATCGTGGTTTAGTTTATAAAAAGTCGTTTGATAAAAATATGAGTGTTCCAACTGCTCAGATTATTGTTGGAATCGATACCTCCGAACATCAACATTTTTTAAACGACTTTAGACGACAATTGTTATATATCGGAGTGGTGGGCACAATTTGTTTAATGTTTTTAGGTTGGTTTGCCGCATGGAGAGGCTTACGTCCAGTTCAGAAAATGGCAAAAGTTGCAGAAGGTATTTCAGCTCAGCATCTATCTGAACGGTTAGCGGTCGATAACACTCCTACTGAACTAAAATCATTAGCCATAGCCTTTAACGATATGCTAGATCGATTAGAAACTGCTGTAGAAAAACTCTCAGATTTTTCATCTGATCTTGCCCATGAAATAAGAACGCCAATTAATAATTTAATGACTCAGACTCAAGTATGTTTATCTCGTAGTCGGGATATTAATACTTATCAGGAAGTCCTCTTTTCTAATCTGGAAGAGTTTGAACGTTTGGCTCGAATGGTTTCAGATATGTTATTTCTTGCAAAGGCAGAGCATGGCCTACACTTACCAAACCTGCAACAGGTCAACCTGGTACAAGAAATTTCTGCTCTATTTGACTTTTATGATGCTATCGCTGCTGAAAAGGGAATGTCCCTAGAACAAAGTGGACAAGGATATGTTAAAGGCGATCCTTCAATGTTACGTCGTGCACTGAGTAATTTACTATCAAATGCGATCAAATATGGCAAACCTGATACAGTAATTAAGATTAACTGCCGACAAAATATTGATACCACTATATTTACAATCGAAAATGAAAGCTCACCAATAACATCTGAGCAGCTGAATCGGTTATTTGACCGTTTTTACCGTACGGATGCGTCCAGACAAAGAGTTGAGGAAGGCACAGGTTTAGGTCTAGCAATTACCAAGTCAATTCTTGATGTACATGGTGCAACGATTCAAGCGGACTATAACAACGGTCGGATAGCTTTTAAAATAATTTTTAAAAAATAAATGCTTGTGAATAAAAAATAACTGACTACTCATATCTGTATCTAAAAAATTATGAGTAGTCAGAGAATGATCCTTTCTTAACTACGTAATCTTAAAGCATTACCAATAACCGATGCTGAACTTAGGCTCATTGCTAAAGCTGCGATCATAGGAGAAAGTAGCCAACCGGTAAATGGATATAAAATACCCGCAGCTAAAGGGATGCCTAAAGCATTATAAAGAAATGCAAACATTAGGTTTTGCCTCATATTTTTAATAGTGGCCTCTGACAGGGAACGAGCGATCTCTATACCCCGTAAATCACCTTTGATTAAAGTGACTTGAGCACTATTCATGGCCACATCTGTTCCTGTTCCCATTGCAATACCAATATCTGCTTGGGCTAAAGCTGGGGCATCATTAATGCCATCACCTGCCATTGCAACCATTCTTCCTTCGTTTTGTAATTTATTAACCAGTTCCAGTTTATCTGCCGGTTTAACTTCTCCATAAACTTCATCAATACCTAATCTAGCACCAACTGATTTTGCAGTAGTTAAACCATCTCCTGTGGCCATTATAATTCTTAAACCAGAATTCTTCAGAGCATGCACAGCCTCAGGTGTACTCGCTTTGATTGGATCTGAAACAGCCAATAACCCTACGAGCTTCCCATCAACAGCCAAATGCATAACACTTGCACCTTCTGCTCTTAATTGCTCCGCTTGAGGGATATATGTATCAACTGATATGCCGAGTTGTTCCATTAGGGCTGTATTGCCTAATGCTAATTGTTGCCCGTCTAACTCGCCCTTCACACCAATTCCGGAACCTGACTCGAAAGATGTTGGTGTTGTTAGTACAAGATTTCTTTCACGGGCAGCCCGTACAATTGCATCCGCCAAGGGATGTTCACTACCTTGATCCAAGCTGGCAGCTAATCTGAGAACTTCATTCTCTTCATATCCGGATAAAGCAATGACCTTATCAAACGAGGGGCGGCCTTCTGTTAAGGTGCCTGTTTTATCAATAATTAATGTATCAATCTTACGTAAATTTTCTATTGCTGCGGCATCACGGAAGAGTACGCCATTGGATGCACCACGACCTGTTGCGACCATGATTGACATGGGTGTAGCCAATCCTAAAGCACACGGGCAAGCAATAATTAAAACTGCGACAGCATTGATTAGTCCGTATACCCAACTTGGTTCTGGTCCAAATATTCCCCAACCAAAAAAGGTAAGGATAGATATACCGATCACCACCAGCACAAACCAGCCGGCTACCTGATCTGCCATTCTTTGCATAGGGGCTTTAGAACGCTGAGCTTGTGCCACCATTTGAACTATCTGTGAAAGTACTGTTGAAGAGCCGACCTTTTCCGAGCGCATCACTAATGAACCGTTCATATTCATTGTCGCACCTATGACTTGGTCACCTATACGTTTTGTTACCGGAACCGGCTCTCCCGTTAACATCGACTCATCAATAGAACTAGAACCTTCTGTAATTATTCCATCAACAGGTACTTTTTCACCTGGCCGCACTCTCAGTAAATCTCCAACATGGACATGGGAAAGTGGAATATCTTCCTCTGTACCATCTTTATTAATTTTTCTTGCAGTTTTTGGTGCCAACCCAAGTAAAGATTTTATTGCTGTAGAAGTTTGCGAACGTGCCTTTAACTCAAGAACCTGGCCTAATAAGGTCAGTGAAATGATTGCGGCTGTTGCCTCAAAATAGACAGCAACACGCCCCATAGAGATGAAAGACGCTGGGAAAACTTGTGGGGCTAAAGTCCCAACGACACTATAAATAAATGCAGCTCCAGTCCCAATTCCAATTAAAGTCCACATATTCGGACTACGATTTAAAATTGAATGCCAACATCTAACAAAAAATGGCCAACCTGCCCAAAAGACGATAGGTAAAGTAAGGACAAGTTCAATCCAGCTTTGCACCTTCATTTCAAACCAGTTCAACTGATGCCCGAACATCGCCAAAAATACGACGATGAGGGTTAAAGGTAAGGTGTACCAAAATCTTCTTTTAAAATCTTTAAGTTCAGGATTATCATCAGCTTCATCTAGATTGGGTAGTAATGGTTCCAGGGACATACCGCATATGGGGCAGTTACCGGGATGATTTTGCCGGATTTCCGGATGCATTGGGCAAGTATAAATTGATGAGGTATTTGCATTTACACTATTTGACTGTGCCTCCATCTTATTTAGAGAGGCATTTGCGGAAGCAGATCCATTTTCTTTAGCAATATATAAAGCAGGATCATGCTTAAATTTTATCTGACATTTTTCACTACAAAAGTAAAAAGTCTTATTGCCAACCTGTTCATGAAATTTAGATTCTTCTGTTACAGCCATGCCACAGACAGGATCTTTAAATGCTTCATTTATAGTTTTCTTTTCATGATGATGGTCCATATATAAACCTCCTTCATATTTAATTTTTTTAAAAAACAATTAGCTTTGGACAGAAATAAATTTCCGGTTATTTGAATATTTAATGAACATTTTTCTTGATAAAGTCAGTGTAGCACTTGTGAGTTTTCAATTCTAAAAATGACAAAAATGTAATTTTGGAGTCATCAAGACGTTTCTCTCATTCTTAAATAATAGGCATACAAAGAGTGATGACCAACTCGATCAATTTAGGAATTTCACTGGGTCATTACTTAGCAAGTACTAATTTTAAAAAGGTGATGAAATGAAAATTTTCCAGAATAAAGTGTCGGCTCTACGTAATGTACTAGTAGGTGCGACTATGGTTGTAGCTGCTTCAAGCGCATTTGCTCATGTCAAACTTGAAAGTGCTACTCCGGCTATTAATGCATCTGTAGCAAGCCAGCCAAAAAATATAACTCTGAATTTTGGTGATGAAGTCATGTTAATGAATGTCAAATTACTTGACGCTCAACGTAAAGACATCCCTTTAAATTACCAGGTAACTCATGATTTAAAAAAATCATTTGAAGTCGCAGTACCTAAACTTAAGAAAGGCAAGTACACAGTGGTTTGGACCACAATGGGTGCTGATGGTCATAACATGAATGGTGAATATAGCTTCACCATTAAATCAGCGAAATAACCATAAAACACCAGTAGTCTATATGCCAGCAGCTTGCTGGCATATTACTATCGCCGGGGAATAAATATGAATCCTGAAACTTGGATATATGCAACGTGGCTGATTAAAGTCGTTTTATATTTAGGAATAGCCTTTGTCGTTGGGGGCGCCTTTAGCTATTTTCTACTGGGACGCTATGTAGAAATCAAGAAAACTCTCCTAAAGTACATTACTATCGGTGCCGGATTAGGCTTTATTTCAAGTACTTTAGGTTTCTTCGTTCTTATAGGAAGTTTTGCCAATACAGGTCTTTCTGGGATGTGGGACAGTAACTACATTAATATCTTAGTAAATACACCTACTGGGCATATCCATATCATCCGTTCAGTCAGCTTCGCACTTTTACTGTTATTTATGCTCGTAAAGCTTAGTAAAGGGACTATCCAGATTTCCAAAGTAGAAGGGACAATTTTTACCATCCTGCTCATCCCCATAGTTTTTAGTTTTTCACAACTAGGCCATGTTACGAATTTACCTTTATTCGCTCAATTCTTATTATCAATACATGTACTTGTAATGTCCTTATGGATGGGATCACTTTTCCCTTTATGGAGAACAACTAAAAAAATTACTGGTCTTCCATTAAAAGATCGCATGCATTTATTTGGAAGAATCGCAGCATTTGTTGTAGGAATACTACTCGCTTGTGGTGCCAGTATTGCGCTGTTACTCATTAAAGATTTTAATACTCTACTAAATACTCCTTATGGACATGGTTTTATTATTAAGATCGCATTTGTTCTAAGCATTTTATTATTAGCTGCCTTTAACAAATGGTATTTTACCCCTCGCTTACAAGATCCGAAATTTGCTAGACAGTTGGGTTATGCCATTTTATTTGAAATGTCATTAGGCCTAATGATCCTTTTAACGACTGGATATATTACAACTGTAGTCGGCATTGAGTAATTGGAGTAGTAGCAATGCTTTCATAGTTAAAAATAACCTATTAATTTTCATATAGATGTCACTCCTAATTTCTCAAAAACCACATATATACGTAACTTTTTTGATTTTTTAAAAAATTAAATTTAGCTGCATAAAAGGACCACGTCTTAAAGACGTGGTAAAAAACTTTTTAGAAATATATTAGAATTTAGCGGCCTTATTTAAGACACCATTCTTAATGCTTGTTCCAACCCACGTTGTTTAAGATTGGCTCCAGCCCCAAACCATGCTGAATCCATCCTGTAGTCCGATGAAATGGCCCTTCGCTCGTGATCGACAAACTCGGTAATACTACAAAGCAGCCCATAAGCCGTATCTTTAGCTGAAGCTAACTCAGCCCCACGACCATGCCCGTTAAACATGGTCATGACCTTAGACATAGCACGTCCATTCGGTTCGGTTTTATTATCAGCTTTGGTTGAATAGACTTGTTTAGGGGTAGCTACATTACGGTAGAACTGAATGATACTTTCATCCTGTTCGGCAATGTTCAGGTTCGTGTTATTAAACACTGCATCAAAGTAAGCTGCCGCTTCTTGCTGGGTGACTTTACGCTGGCTCAGTTGCTTCATTTCATACATGTGCTCGTCCCATGCACGCACTGAAATACCCAATTGCTGTTTAATCTTTTCTGCATCAAACTTGGTACTGTGCGGAACTTTCACTACACCAACACTGCTATTCTGCCCACGTAAGGCAATCGCTAAGGTGTTGCTACACACCACACGAATCGAAGTAAATTGCGCTGTGGTTGCCAACGTACCATCACAAGCAGTTGCCAACAAAATGTAACCATTACTGACATCCTTACTTTTCAACGCTGCCGATTGCCCCGTTCTTGCCAATGCCCAGAACTTACGCCCCCCTTTAAGTACCCCCGCTGTTTCCAGTTCAAATCCCGATTGCTCGGTAAGGTCACGGTAAAATTCTAGAATTTCTTTGGGTTGTACTTCTTGGTAACGCTGACTCACTACAGACAATGGTGCATGAGTATCTGAACGATAAAGTACTCGTTGCTCTTCATAAGGCATCAGAATATTTTGTCCTCGTTCATTCTTTGCCATATAGCTGACATTGGATGATTCTATTCGCCAGTCCATACCAGCTTGCTGTGCCCAGATTTCTATCGGCTGATTTTGAGGGAGCTGATTTCCCAGACCATGCCATGGGGTTTGACCTACAAAAGCCATTGTTTCCACGTGATGTGCCACGATTAATTTCCTTTAAGTGATATTTAAATATTTTGAAAGTTATAAACGATGTGAATTAAGCAAATCCTGATTGCTGGATTTCAAAATGTTCCAGACATTGCTCACACTGGTAATACAGTGTCACCATATTGTCTTGATGCTGTACGTAGAGCAGAAACATTCCACCGATAACCAAGCCAATAAAACCGCCTACCAAAGGATGAACAGAGCTTCGTTTTGACAATTGCATACAGGCGGATGCCAGAGACATGGGTGAGAATGATGAAAGCTTTGCAAACACCCCTGAACTGGGCTCAGTCTGGCGGAGTAATATGATGTGTAATGAATGACAGTAAGGACACTGGAGCATGTGCTTTCTCCTTAAAAAGCGGACATAAAAAGAGCCTGCGAATTTGCAGGCTCTTTTTGTCTGGGTTCAATTTTCTAATTTACTTGCCACGCTGTTTATTTTTACAGTCAGCAACAGCTTGTGGAACGTGATTTAAACCCGGATCACATGGATCACTTCGACCGAGTATATAAATACGTCCCATTTTTCGAGGTTTTACACCAATGAAAGTCACAAAAGTACGTGAGGTCGTATAGGGAATCCGCGCCACGGTGTTGTAAGAGCTTGTACCTACACTACCTATGGCTAAAATCTGTTCACACTCATTAAACATTGACGCTTTAAATGTTCTTCGGGTTCCATTAACTAAAACAGTCTTATAAGTACACGTCACTGGTCCAGAATAACCCACCTGTTCTATTAAATAAGCAGGTATTTCATGGGGTTTAAGATCCAATGCATAAGTTGAAATACTTACGAATGCTAAACCTATACCTAGAAATAGTTTTTTCATTTGATCGATCTCTATTTCTTAATGGTTTACAAAGTACAGGTAAGTTCAACACTGTCGATGGTCTGTTTCGTTTTAATATCGAACATGTTTTGCATGAGTAGACATTCACCAGTATTCGTATACGCACTGTAGAATATTGCTAAAACATATTTCTGTTCTGGACCATATTTCATTACTTGCCAACCTGTCCAGTTGGATGGAATTGAAGTCACCTTATTTCCATCAGTAATAGAGAACCAATAGTCGGTATTATTCTCCCAAGTTTTTTCCAGAGTATCTTGCCATTCTTTAGGGAGTTGGTTCACTTCAAACAAACCACAGGTTACTTTGGCAGAATCCAAACATTTACCACTATTCATATCAGAGGTATAAAGTCCATTCCCTAGATATTTGCCCTTAGAACCCTCCTCTGTTTTTTGAGTAGGATCTGCTTCTTTTGCCTGTATTTCTAATACAGGTTCACTGCTAGCCTGAATTACAGGTTCAGAGGCAGCGGGTTCAGAAACAGATGCCATTACCTTTTTTTCTGATTTAGGCTTTAAAAACTTGTCATAGCCGACCCATCCTGCAAGTACCACAACTAGTGTAGATAAAACACCAATAATAAAAATCTGGATATTCTTAGTTTGTGTTGTCATCATGCTTCCCCCTTTCGGCTTCATGAATTTGTTTAATTAATGAGAGCAATTCTTCCGCTCTCTCATTTGGGTAATATGTATTTAAAATTTCTTTATTTATGGTTTTCCTGATTAAGGTTAGCTTGATTAAAAGCAGGGACTTCCTCTCCACTTTGAATACTGATTACAGTGTTATCATCAGCAGTAACTGATTGGCTTTTAACGTCTTCCAGCATCTGCTCGGTTTGTTCATCCTGAGCATGGTCATAGGCATAAAACAAAGTGAATGACAGAATAAAAAAACCTATATAAGCGGCATACCATTTCCAGCGCCGTTTGAGCCGTTGCGGATTAATCTCCATCGACTACACTCCCAAATAGGCTTTTAATACGCCTCTGGCCTGATTGAGTTGTTGTGCCTGTTGCTCAATCAACTGACGGACTGACTCGGGTAAGGTCTGGTATTTATCGGGGTGGAAATCTGCCATCTTTTTTCGGTAAGCAACTTGAAGTGATTGCTCACTCAATAGTTCAGGCTGAAGCTCAAGAAGTTTGCAGGCCTCTAATTGTTCCTCGGTCAGATCAGAAACTTTTTTCTCGTTCATCTCACCTGCCATACATTGATAGACAATTTTGACGAGATCAGGAAAGACTGCCCTTGAGACATTAGATACACGGCATAAATGAGTCATGAAAAGATCAGCTTGATTCTGCTCAACTTGACCGAGTGCCATGGCATAGACCAGTTGCTCAATCATCTCTCTACGGAAGTTATAGGCAAGCTTATCTTTAAGGTCTGCCAGACGATGTAATAAGTCTTCATAATCAAAGAGCGTCTGTTTATTCAGGAGTTGTTCGATATACTGATGCACTGCCTTATCATTCAGTTTAGTAAAATGATCGGATACCGCTTCTTTCGATCGGGTATTCCATTGCCCCACACTAAAGGTAATGAAGTAGGCAAACAGATCAATCATGATCTGCATCTCGGCCTCAATCTTGATACTCATTTGCCTATCGTCCTGTCTTCCGTGTAGTCCCTGACAACATTCATTTAAGAATGCCACCAAAGCACGAATCACACTCTTATCCAGTTGGCTAAAGTTCAGTTCATCATGACCATTGATTAAAATCGAACTGGTGATCATTCCAATTTCAGCTTCTAACTGCTGGATATGTTCGAACAGATAAGTCTGCTCATCTTCAAAGCTAGCTTTATAGAAGAGCCCCTTTTCCGTTACGCACATCCCGACCTTGGCGCTGCCAAATACTGTGTCGTCAATCAGCATCAGTACATCATTAGGGCCCACACCATAAGGTAAATATGTCATAGCACCTTGTAACTTTTTATTGGGAATGACTGGTGCAAAATAAATGTTGTCGCTACTCCTCAATAAGGGCACCCACTGACTCTGCTGGATTCTTTCCTTTATACTCATCACCATACGCCCCCTAGAAAAACCAGCGTATAAATATAAAAGGCCAGACCAGAGCACGACCGAGTAGATAAGCGCCTGAGTAATGCCCCGGATATTCCCAAATGCAATACAACCAGTAACCTATGACAATCGTAAAATAGAACGTAAAAAATGGATGTTTCATAATCATTATTCCTAAATTGAGTTGCATAAACCCTTCCCGTTGCCCGAACAGGCAACAGGAAATGAGTGATTTAATGATTTGCTTAAAGCTTTAAATATGTATTGTTAAAGTTTATGTACGCACTGCTGACCTGACTGATACATCACACTGTCTAAGTCATTCGGGATATAGCTCATACGTTCAATCTGGCGCATGACTTTGCGACCATAATGTTCTTCCACTTTGTCATAGACACAGGAGCAATAGCTGCGACTGCCGCCCATGTTGTAACAGCCCTGCTTCACACCCTTTTCAAACTGGGAAGAACAACCATTTAGAATCAGAATACTGACACCCACTACACCCATCAGAATTTTATTTTTCATCGTTATATCCAGTGATATGGTCATGCAACTTAGGCTTTTTTAGGCAACACAAAGCCCTGCCACGGTATAGCCCACATGACATTTTTATTAAGTTAAATTTTTAGACGAAAAAAGCTAAAGCTTGATAAACCAGAAGTTCATCAAACCCTATTAAAACTAGTCGGGAAGTGTAAAAAGAATATGCATAGCCAACTCCTTTATATTGGGAGTTCTGCCAAAGCATTAATTTAGAATTATGGTGGCAGAACGAAAGTGGGTTGACAGACTGATAGTAAAGAACCAGCACGCACAAGGCGTCCCCCTTCCGTCCTACCGCAACAAAAAAGGGGGACGGGTGTACCTACATCGAAAAACAAGTTTTCAATGCACTTTACTATTCGGCCTGTCAAAGCCGGCTGGCAATGTAGGCCAGCAAGCAAAGGATAATGCGCAATATTTAAGGTGTCAATCATCTATCGACTAAGTCGTCAAGTGATTGTTATTGTTTTTCATTAGATTAAGTTATTAAACTAACCATTGCGCAAAATGAAGGATGATTCGGTGCTTCGGTTAAAATGTCTTGGCGGCCCTCTGTATGGACAGGAATATTCTCATGCACACGATGAGTTTATTTTTAAAGACAAACAGACAGGAAAACAGACGCATTATCGTAAACAGACTTTAGACTTCACACCGCCCCAAGAGTTCTTTGTAGCAGAATCAATTTCTACAACCGTAGCCTACAATCTTGCATTGCAATTGATGAAACGCTATTGAGACCTTTTAGTAATACACAGACCTACTATTAACAACCAGTAATGAGTGATTTTCTAGCACTTGATTCAATCCATAATAGGTTTATAATCCGCTAAAATGCATCACCCTATTACGATTTTAACCCAACAATTACAAATCAAAGCTAAAACCTAATTTTGACTACTTTTCACCCAAAACATCGCAAGTCGGTACAGAATCATCACAAGTCGGTACATAAATAGAGTGTTGATTTAAGAGCTAACATCCTACCCCAGTATCTAAAACTCTTTTGCAAGTTAGGCTAAATCATTATTAAATTTTAAGCAGTTACGAATTATAATATTTACACTTCTTTAAAATGAATAAGCGAACTTGAGTACATGGCAACTGCTAATAAAAATGCTAAGGCTAAAAAAGAAACCTCCTCTACTGAAAACCTCAAAAAACTTACTGGCCTAATTGACCAACTTGAAGAACATATTATTAGAAGACATAAATTCCCTTATGGTTCTCCATCTGCCTATGCCGAACAATACAAAGCTTATCTACCTGAACAAATAGAGTCTGTAAGTGAAGAAATAACGGAGAATGACCGAAAGTGGTTTTATGAACAGCTTGATCAAGGCTTATTAAAAGAATCACCAGAGCAATACGCACTCCGTCAACAGGCATGGAGATTACCTCCACCATTACTTCGAGGAAAATCTAAAACTCACATTTATATCCCTGAACAAGACCGACTTGCCCGACACTATGGTGAAATCGCGAATGAAATTCGTGATTTTAAAAACATAGTATCAACTATCAAAGTCAGAATTTTTAAAGAAAAAGAAAAACAAGCTGAAAAACATTTTAACGAAGCATTTCGCCTCTACTCCGAACACCATGATTGCTCCTTTTATGTCTATACACTACCAGAAGATATTTATAAACAAATTAGGCAATCTCAGTTAGCACGGAACAGCCATAAACAATCCCATAGAATAAAAGAAATTTATTTATCAATTGTTCAACGTTTTATTACCGAGGATAAAAAAACTTATTCAAGTATGGATATGGTTTTAGGGGCAATTGAAGAGCAAGCCCTCTCACAAATTCCAGAGGAACTCGTTCAAGAATACAATTCTGAAATAGAACATTGCCTACTAAAAAAAGAAGAAGCCGAGTATTACCTTTTTGCCACCCGAAATGATTTATCTACAGTCAAAATCGAATATGAAGGTGACGACAAAGACAAAGACAAAGACAAAGACAAAGACAAAGATGATAAAAAAATTAAACGGATAGAAGCTCAGAAACGTGATCAGCCTCTTATTTCTTTTATGGGTTATCCTACCGAACGTTTTGAAGAGATGAGAACTTATTATCTAAAAAAGAGTTCTAAATTAACTCAATTAAAAAATAATATGTTGACTCTTATTCCACCAACAAAAGATGAAAAAGAGAGAATGGAATTATTAAATCCTCATATGAAGAAAAAAGAATATAAGACTGTAAATCTAAAGTCTGATAAAAAATGGTTAAAAGAAGATAGACCTGACTTATACAAATTACTCGAAGCTTTTGTAAGAAAGAAGTCTACCACCTCACATAAATAAAAAAATCTTATCATTAATATAATTTTATAAGAGCATGTTATATCTAGATTGATATGCTCTTTTTCTTAGAAGAATATAAAAATACTATAAAATTTCATTTTTTAAAAACCTTAAAAAAAATTAAAATATCAACAACTTATATATAAATTCCCCGCAGTTTTTTTTGGGGTGGTCAATTTTTTTCTAGAATTTTCCTTATGCAATAAAGCATACAAAACTTGATACATAAGGAAACAATATGAACAGCTTAACCCGAAGCCTGCAACAGATCAAATTGAGAAATACATTCAATTGGAAGCTTAGCAATTTACAGTTGTGGATCAACCCAAGAATCGCTCAACGAAACCATTTAAATGCTGCGTAACTCAGGACATCGCAACTTTTAAAAAGTCCTCGTATTACCGTCATTTTTTGGTAGAGCATTCTCGGAGTAAAGTGCAATCGGCTTTTCGGTTTAAATACAATTGTAATAAGTAATATTAGATATATGTAATTAATCTACTAGATACTTATTGTCATAAGCAGTATGCCTTAGCAAATACTGCTTATGGATTAGATTGATTTAAGTGTGTATCCATTTGAGATGAATACACTCCAGATAGATTAGTCAACACCCACTCTACGCCTACCCTAATGGACATTTCTAAACGATGTCCATAGGGAGAGCTTTTACCTCATGACGCCTAATACGTAATTAATTATTTGTATGTAGGTATATTATGAAATCTTTAAACACAAACACTTCAGCTAAACCAATTCTTCCACCTGTCGCACAATTCTCAGGTGCAGATAGAGATGCATTCTTAGAACAACTCAAGGAAGATTTTTCAACTCATGAACATATGACAGAAAGCGGTAAGACTGAAATATTCAGAATGAGTATAAACCACGAACTTGAAACAATACTCAGTCGTGTTGAGCTCATTAAGTATTTGGTGGAGGAGCGTCCAATCGCGACCCTTAAATCTATTAAAAGTTTTAAGGGTAAAGAGCAACTGCGTGTTGAATATGCCAAGGATATTCCACCTTTACTGAAGAACCAAATTGCGACAATCTTTGTTTCTATTCATTCTAGCAACTACAAGATGGGCATTGAATTACAAGCCTTTCAGGACACTTTCTCAGAACTATCAGATGAAGAAAAACATACCCTATATGGCTTTGCTCTGATCAATCAGTGTTATACATCTGAACAAGCTCAAGCCTATGTTGCGGCTTTGATTAAATTTCAGAAGCTGTTTGCAGCAAAAATGGAAAGTGCTTCAATTCGAAAACAGCTTTCGAGTCGTGCTAGTAACCGACGCCGTCCTAAACAGCGTTGTGTTCAGCTTGTTGAAACGCTACTAAAAATCCATTCTAGAATCCTCGTTGTTCGAGTAGACCTAGGATTGATACGTGATCCAGCCAAGCTTCAAGAACGCTCTATTTCCCCTGATTTTGCTCAGGCTGGGCACGATATTGAGTTTATGCAAAAGTCTATGGCTCGGTTCTATGAAGCCGCTAAACGTAATCAGCTTAAGCATGCGATTGGGTACATCCAGCGTCTTGAATACACGCCCGCCAAAGGTCTACACCTCCATTGCTACTATTTCTTTAATGCCAATGACCATCGTGAAGACATCACGTGGGGGCAATATATTGCTGAGAAATGGAAGATTGCTACAAACAATCTTGGTTCTGCTTTTATCTGCAATATGAAAAAGAATGAGTACCGCTATCGTGCTTTGGGCATTCTGGCTTATAACGACCATGAAATGCTTGAGAACCTCAAAGCTACGTTTGACTACATTTGTAAAAATGATCAGTACTTTGCCTTTACTGTTCAGGAGAGACTTCGTAGTTTCCGCATAAGCCAATTACCTGACGTACCAGATACAAAGCTTGGTCGCTCACGTAAGTTTGAACAGCTTAACCTTCTAGACTCTGATCAATCAGATGATGCTCACGAAGGAGGACTGTAATATGACTAAATATGCATCAGATGCGTTACATGTAGCCACACATTTATCATGCAGCATTCAACCTACTTATGCTTATGATCTGATTGGTTCGGAGAGGTCGGCAAAAGCTCTTGGGAAATCAAAAACCACGAGCATGTTTGCAAAACAAAAGTCTCAAAATAGTCATGGAGCGTTGTCTCTCAGTAAACCTGTTGAATTGATTAGGTCCATGTATCCATTAGTGACAGGTTCCCCTGTCACTAATGGGATGTTAGCCGTTCGTCTAAAACCAGAGAATGAGCTGTTTATTCAGTTTATTAAACAAATAGGACCTATGGTCAATGTTGGAATTTACTGTGACGATCAGTATTTTTCGAACAAAATGACGGGCTATCAATATACGCTCAATACTAGACAGGTTAATGAGAAGTCATCGGCTTGGGATGCAGAACAAGTTCGTATTGAAGAGTTATTTGATTCAACAATGAAGGCTATAATCAAGGACAATTCTGGCTTCGAGACACATGAGCTAAATCTGCCAATGCAATTTACGCTTTCAGCGAATACAACAACGTATTCCAAAAAGCAATATTTAGATCAGCAGAAGAAAGATATGATCGCTGTTTTCCTTAATGAAAGCGGTAATAATGATGTTATTGCCGTCTTTTCCAAATGGGAACTTACACCTCAAGGACAATTAGCACTTAGACTGGTGTTTTTACTGGAACGCCAGTTCATAGATGATCCTATTGGTTTATCTGATGAAAATGCTTTCGTTGCCTTACAAGGTAATCTGGAAGGCCTGTTTAATTGCAAAGCATACCCTGTGCCTATGGCATTAAACGGCTTTATGCAAACCAATCGCTTTTTTAAAGGTGATCCAAAGTATAAAGACCTTATTAAGTTGCTTAAAACGTATCTAGTTGGCACCGATACAATCCTTCGAATCTGGGATACGCAGTCTGGTTTTGATGTTTTGTATTCTAAATTTAAAGCTAGTTAGTTCAGGAGCGATTTCACAATGGGAGTATTTCAGTTAAAAACCGCTGATTACCTGTTCATGAAATATCGCACTATGACTGTTGAACTTATGACGGTAGTACAAGAATATTACCCTCATTTAAGTAAGGCGGAAGCGCTGAGAAAGGCAAATAATCAAGAATTTCCTTTCTCGGTCTTTAAAATAGATCCAAGCAAACGTGCACCATTTCTGGTACACGTTCAAGACTTGGCTGGTATTTTAGACAAAAAGTATTCTGAAGCTGCTAAAGACTTTGCTACGTTTCATCAATGAGGCGTAGCACCTCTTCCAATTGAATTACATTTCGCCTTGACTTCACAGAAACATAACGCTGTAAGCTACCCCAAGAATCATGCAAACTTACTTTCTGAATTTCAGGTATTGTAAAACTTTGTTCTGCAAGTCTCGTACAACCTTCATGTCTTAAATCATGAAAGTGCAAATCCTCAATTCCCAACATTCTACAAGCATCACGAAACTCTTTTCCTATGGTTTTCGGATTCAATGGCAATAAAAGCTGCTTATCATACCCCAATTGAAGCATACGGCTTCGAACTTCATTATCTAACAAAAGTTCAATTATTCTTTTACATGGTTCCAACACTTCAAAAGACTTATGATTGCCTTTTGAACCATTTGGGTTTTTCAAATCATAAACTTTCCATGCAGAATGGTAAGAATCATAATCTTGCAGCCATAAGCGTGTTAACTCTGCTTCACGTCTGCATGAAAAAATTGCAAACCAAATAATTAAATGCATTGGATACTTAGTGCCATATTTATTTAATTTCCAACGTTCAGCAAAAAATTTCGTTAAAGTAACTAAATCTTCATTTGTGGGAAGCCTATCTCTAACTTTACTAGAAGAGATTTGGCGAGTTTTTCTAAGCTGTGCTGTAGCTTTGTCAAAGTTACTTAAATCAATCTCTACACCCCACATAACAGATGCATGAGATAGCACGCCTCTAATATGTAATAGCTCATGCTGCTGTGTACTTGTTGCAATAGGTTCCAAGCCAAGATTCGGCACACCTTTCCGTCTTAGAGCAACATGCTCAGCCAAATGTGTTGAATGTATTTTTGTGATAATATTGCGCGCGATTGGCAACTTCTTAATTAAGAGTAGAGCATAGCGTTTCGTCCTTCCGTATTCGCTCCCAACTTCATCCAAGTATTTATCTATGGCATCTGACAAAGTTAGGTCAATCAGTTGTTCTTTGCCAAGTAAAATATCTGGATTTTCTTGAATCTCGACTTCTCTTTTTTTAAGCCAGTTTTCTGCCACTTTTTTTGAATGAAATGTTTTGCTTTCAGAATAAGCTGGATAGCCTTTTTTATTGATCCGGATAGCAGCGCGGTAACTAACGTTTCCATCTGCACCTTTTCTGGCAGTAATTGACCCCATAATTTTACACCACGAACCATTTTTTTTATTATGGTGTAAATTTTGGTGTAAATGCAAACCGATTTACGCAGCTAAACATGAGTTCCCACAGATTCAAACAGATTGCAAAACACTGATTAAAGGTATGATTTTTAATGACTATTAATAAAACCATTGAAACTATTAAATCTCCAAGAATCAGTGTAGCCCCAATGATGGACTGGACTACAAAGGATTACCGATTCTTTGCACGGTTGTTTAACCCAAACGTTGTGCTGTATACCGAAATGGTGACAACAGGCGCGATTTTATTTGGCGATGCAAAACGCCACTTGGACTATAACGCTCAAGAACACCCAATCGTACTGCAACTTGGTGGTTCAAATCCTCAAGAGCTTGCCACTTGTACAAAAATGGCTGAAGACTGGGGCTATGACGAAGTCAACCTGAATGTAGGCTGCCCAAGTGACCGTGTACAGAACAATAAAATCGGCGCATGTTTAATGGCAGAGCCAGACTTAGTTGCTGAATGTATTCATAGCATGCAAAAAGCGGTGAATATTCCAGTAACGGTTAAGCACCGTATTGGTATTGATGACATGCAGTCTTACGAAGAAATGCTGCACTTCGTAGATACCGTTGCGGCAACGGGCTGCACACACTTTGTCGTACATGCCCGTATTGCGATATTAAAAGGTTTATCTCCGAAGGAAAACCGAGAAGTACCACCGCTACGCTATGAAGATGTTTACCGTTTAAAGCAAGAACGCCCGCACTTAACGATTGAAATTAACGGCGGAATTAAAACTTTTGCCGAAACTCAAGCTCATTTACAGCACGTTGATGGCGTGATGATTGGTCGTGAAGCCTATCACAACCCTTATCTACTTGCTGAGCTTGGCCAACTTTGGAATTTAGAAGCACCAGACCGTTTCGATATCATGGAGCAGATGTTGCCTTATATTGAACAACGTATGGCGGAAGGAGCTCCACTCTCTATCATTACGCGTCATATTTTAGGTTTATTTCAAAATCTACCGGGTGCCCGTAAATGGCGTCAAGCATTAAGCGGTGGAAATGCAAAAACTTTAGCTGATGTCGAGAATGCTATTCGAAACATGCAAGCTGCGATTATTCGTACTGAAGAATATGTGAAAGAGCATCAGGCTTAAGCCCACTCAGCCTTCTTAAATTGTAAGAAAATGTGGCATTTTAAATCAGAGACTTAGATTTTGAGTATATTCGCAAATGTCGGCTCGAAATATTCAAATTTAAGCTCTGATTATTTATTTATACTCAATAATATCAGTTACTTAAATTTTACTAGTTTTAGCTACTATTTTAACTAGGCTATTTTTTCGCAGTCAGAAATAAAAACTGGAAAAAAGATACGTTATTACATAACATAAACAAAACTTTTAAGTTTGGGCAATTAGTATCTCTGAACGCCACAGGTAGGTGGTGATTTTCTAAATACGGATATAGGTAGTACGGGTAGAGATTTCACGATGATTATTTATGACGGACAAGTAGCTGATAACTATATGTATCAGGATTCAAATCAGGCAGCGATTGTTGTATCACACAGCACACCAAGCCTTCCTTATCCCTTCACCATGAAACCCAACAATCACCGCACTGAAAGTAATACCCCTCCAGCCATTGATGTAGAAAAATTCGTAGCAAAATTAGAAAGTGTTACTTCTAGACGCAGCAAAGCTCGTTGTGCACGTAGCATTCGTCTTGCACTTGAATCTGCTGGCGCCGATGTTGAAAACCACCCAATTGCAGCATCTGATTGGGGCGATACCCTGAAAAAGATTGGCTATAAAGAAATTAACCCAGCTTTTGATGAGCCTCAAGAAGGCGACATTTACATCATTCACAGAACCCGCAACCACGTTTATGGTCACATCGCTGGTTACACAGGAAGTGAATGGGTTTCGGACTTCAAACAAAGCAGTTACGACGTCTATAAAGATGACAACGTCACCTATACTTACTACAGATTAGGTTAATTTACTGCTTTTTAAGATCGAAACATTTGATGAATTTGCTCAGCACAATGCTGAATCATTTCATCCTGATCTTTTCTATAGACCAAGAAAACTTCTGAGAATGACAAATCATCTGACAAAGGTAATAGCTTTACCTTATTAGGTAAAATTTGTTTGAACTCTTCAGGAACTATACTGATTCCCAAATTTGCAGCGACCAATTGTAACTGCGAAACCTTACGTGACAGAATGGGGGCTTTTTGTGGAGTAAATCCTGCAGCTAAACATAGATTTGCGACCAAATAACTTAAGCCCCCTCTTTCGGCATGAGGTGTAGTTACAAAACACTCATCTTTCAAGTCTTTTAAATAAACCTTTTCTGCTTTAGCAAATTTGGCATGCTCGGTATGCACAGCCACCATTAAAGGTTCTTCATATAACTTAAGAATGCTCATCTCATCTAGAGTGTGCCGAACGGGAGGTCTAATAAAACCAATATCAATTTCACCGTTCATTAAAGCTAAGATTTGCTGCTCGGATGACAAGGTATTGATCTCAAAACTCAGCTGCTGCGTTAAGCTAACTTCTTTTAATATTTGTACCTTTTTATGATCCATAACAATGCTACTTGAATGAGCAATTTTAATCTGGCGGTTTTTCCCTTCCGAAACACTCTTGGCAAGATCAATGATTTCATTTAAGTAGAGCAAATTATCTTTTATTTTCTTATAAAACACTTCTCCCGCTGCCGTGAGTTTTGCCCTTTTATCCGTGCGATCAAACAACTGAAAACCTATCTGTTCTTCTAATAGTTTCATTTGTCGACTTAAAGCAGACTGAGCAATAAATAGTTTTTCGGAAGCAGCGGTAAAACTCCCTTCTTCAACAATTTTTATGAAATATTGGAATTGTTTTAATGTGAGCATTACCATCTCAAAATTAGATCATTTGGTCTATTTTCTATATTAGATTAGATAGATTCCCTTCGCTAGAATTTTATTAAGACCATTCACTTGATTGAATTCTTTATGAAGTATTTAAAAGGTTTCGCAATATGCACCATCGTTATTTTAATTTTATGGTGCTTTAAATTTTATGATCAGCAACTACCCACACAGCTCCAGCAAGACCACATAGAGCTGTACGATTAAATAGTTTCTCTCAAAAATAAAAGGCATGCCCTCACCTAAGCGCATACCTTTTCAATATTTAAATTAGGCTTTCTTTAAATCGAGCTTTTTCAAAACTTCCGCCACGGCAATCATGGCAAAGCTTGAAGTGACCACCACCGCTGAACCATAACCACCACAGCGCAACCCTGCCGATGGGCAGACATCCGCACTAGAAAACGGATTGTCGATAGAATAAATACAGGTAATGCCAAATTTCTCTTTTGGCTTTTTACATATGCCGCGAGCACGAAGCTGACTACGTAACTTCGCTAACATTGGGTCTTGCTCTGTTTTTGATAAATCAGCCACACGGATTTTAAGTGGATCGAGCTTACCACCTGCCCCACCCGACACAATCAAAGGAATTTTATTAAAACGACAATGGAGCATTAAAGCCAGTTTTGCTTTAACGTCATCGATGCAGTCCAAAACAATATCCGGTACAGGGTTTAAAAGCTCTGCAACATTTTCTGGTGTTAAGAAGTCATCAATAATATTAACTTTAATACGTGGGTTAATTTGGCGACAACGCTCCGCCATAATCTCAACTTTTTCACAGCCCAGAGTTGATGTCATCGCAGGTAGCTGACGGTTCACATTTGATGCTGCAACCACGTCCATATCGACTAGTGTGATCTCACCAATTCCCGTGCGTGCTAAAGCTTCTACCGCCCAACTGCCAACACCACCAATACCAATCACCATCACATGACTTTTTTCATAGTGCTGGAACGATGAATCACCATAAATTTTGGCTACACCTGCAAAACGGCGGTCATATTCATCTTGTTGAAGATCGGTCATTGCTACTCTTTGAGGGGATATAAAACACGGAGAGTATTTTACTGCTTTTCAGAAGAAAGTGTATTTCAGATCAAAGAAAACTTGAGATGGTGATATTTAAATTCACGACAAGTCTTATCATTATAATTCAAGTACTAACAGCTAAATCTTCTTACTTTTTTAAAAAAGTAAGCAAAAACTTTCTCATTCACAAAACCTGTCATCTGTTCACGAGTATCAGAAGAATCGCAGAAACTATTATCTTTTTATAATGGGCAGGTTGTGAATGATGATTAGCTCAAGCAAATAAAATGAAAAGTTCTAATGTAAAAGCTCAATTAATACCAACCAATAAAAATATTGATTGGTATTAATCTCAAGACAACATTAACCAGCAATCAAATTCCGTAGTACATAATGCAAAATACCACCTGCCTTAAAGTACTCAACCTCATTTAACGTATCAATTCGACATAACACATTAAAGTGGCTGGCTACCCCATTTGGCCCTTTCACATCAACTTCTAGAATTTCATGAGGCTGAATGCCATCCGATAAACCACGAATCGAAATGACTTCATGACCGGTTAAGTTAAGCGACTGTCTGGTTTGACCATCAACAAACTGTAATGGCAACACGCCCATACCCACCAAGTTTGAACGGTGAATACGTTCAAAACTTTCGGCAATGACAGCTTTAACACCTAACAAGTTCGTTCCTTTGGCAGCCCAGTCACGTGAAGAACCTGTTCCGTATTCTTTACCAGCAATAATCACAAGCGGTGTATGCTCTTGTTGGTAACGCATCGCCGCATCATAAATGGCAAGTTTCTCGCCACTTGGTACATGAATGGTATTACCGCCTTCTTCACCGCCCAACATTTCGTTTTTAATACGAATATTGGCAAAGGTACCTCGCATCATGACTTCGTGGTTACCACGTCGAGAACCATAAGAGTTGAAGTCTTTTGGCTCAACACCTTGTTCTTGTAAATATCGACCTGCCGGACTGTCTTTTTTGATATTACCCGCTGGTGAAATATGGTCGGTGGTTACCGAGTCACCTAGCACTGCCAAAATACGTGCCTGTTCAATATTTTTGATTGGTTTTGGTGGCTCACCAATACCCTCAAAGAACGGCGGATGGCGAATATAAGTCGAATCATCAGCCCATTCGTAAGTTTTACTTTTTGGAATCTGAATCGCTTGCCAGCTTTCATCACCATCAAACACCGCAGCATATTCTTTGTGGAACATGTCGGTATTTACTTTTTGTAAGACGGCATCAATTTCTGCCTGACTTGGCCAGATATCTTTTAAGTAAACAGGTTGCCCATCTTTACCTTGCCCAATTGGTTGAGTCGTTAAGTCGGTACGGATATTCCCAACTAAACCATAAGCAACTACAAGTGGTGGTGAAGCAAGCCAGTTGGTTTTAACCAATGGATGCACACGCCCTTCAAAGTTACGGTTACCCGAAAGTACAGATGCCACGTTTAGATCATGACACTGAATTGCATCTTCAATTGGTTCAGGTAAAGGACCCGAGTTACCAATACACGTTGTACAACCATAACCTACCAAGTTATAGCCTAACTCATCTAAATACGGGGTAAGTCCAGCAGCCAATAAATAGTCGGTTACGACTTTAGAACCAGGTGCAAGTGAACTTTTTACCCACGGTTTACGCTGCAAGCCTTTTTCAATGGCTTTTTTAGCAAGTAAACCTGCCGCCAGCATTACACTTGGGTTAGAGGTATTGGTACATGAAGTAATCGCTGAAATGACGACATCACCATGATTTAACGGATATTCCTGCCCTTCAATCACACAAGACGGGCTTTCATGCTGAATATTGGCTTTGGTCGCTTCTACAGCCGTACCACCACCGCCTTCATTTTCCAAACGCTCTTTGGCTTCTTTGGCTGGCTTAAGTGTTAGCTCCATGAGCGCATTAAACGTTTTTGGTACTTCTGATAAAAGCACACGGTCTTGAGGGCGTTTTGGACCTGCCAAACTTGCCTGAACCGTACTCATATCTAAACTTAAGGTATCTGTGAAAACAGGTTCATCACCCGGATTACGCCATAAGCCTTGTGCCTTGCTATATGCTTCAACCAGTGCAATACGGTCACTTTGACGGCCAGTTAATTTCAAATAACCCAAAGTCACTTCATCAATTGGGAAGAAGCCACAAGTTGCGCCATATTCAGGTGCCATGTTGGCAATGGTCGCCCGGTCAGCAAGTGGTAAGTCGGCTAAGCCATCGCCATAGAATTCTACAAATTTACCTACCACACCTTTTTGGCGAAGCATTTGAGTAATGGTGAGTACCAAGTCGGTTGCCGTAATTCCCTCTTGTAATTTTCCGGTCAGTTTAAAACCGATCACTTCAGGAATAAGCATAGAGATAGGCTGACCCAACATGGCAGCTTCTGCTTCAATACCACCAACACCCCAACCTAAAACCCCTAAACCATTAATCATAGTGGTATGTGAGTCTGTACCTACTAACGTGTCAGGGAAAGCAAAGGTTTGACCATTGTCTTCACCTAACCACACCGCTTGAGCCAAATACTCTAAATTGACCTGATGGCAAATACCAGTACCCGGTGGCACAACACTAAAGTTATTAAATGCAGATTGTCCCCAACGCAAAAATTGATATCGCTCGCCATTACGCTGCATTTCAATTTGAACGTTTTCTTCAAAAGCCTGATCATCGGCAAAATAGTCCACCATCACGGAGTGGTCAATGACTAAGTCTACAGGTGATAAAGGATTAATTTTTTCAGGGTCGCCGCCCGCTTGTGCCATTGCAGCACGCATTGCAGCCAAGTCAACAACTGCCGGAACACCGGTAAAATCTTGCATTAAAACCCGTGCAGGTCGATATTGAATTTCCTGATCGGAAGTACGGGTTTTTAGCCACTCAGCTAAAGCATGAATGTGTTCTGTTTTAACACTGTGCTGATCTTCAAACCGTAATAAGTTTTCCAACAGTACTTTTAATGATTTCGGCAGTTTGGCAATGTCACCTAGCTTTTTCTCGGCTTGGGTTAAGCTAAAAATCTGATAATTGCTGGAACCTACTGTTAGCGTCTGTAGAGCATTAAAACTATTGATATTGCTATACTTAGCCATTGGGTTATCCTCCCATGTCTGGCAATGTTATTTTTCACGTTTTTACATGTTGTTTTCTTACTTTAAGCTTCTTTTTTCATCGCTGTGTTTTGTTTTAGTTACTATTTCTAATCTTTGATTTTTATTACGATAATTTCAATGCTGATAGTGAGTTTTTCCACAGCAAATCAGCTAAATCTGCCTCAGCCATATTTAAATTTTCGGCCAAACTTTTGAGTACATAAGGTAAGTTCACAGGCGTATTGCGAGTACGCTGCTCAGTTGAAATTTGACAGCAAAGCGGGGTCATATCAGGACAGTCTGTTTCAATCACTAAATGCTCTGCACCTATAGCCTGTACCACAGTATGAAGCTTTTTCGCATTTGGGTTAGTCACTTGTCCCGTCACACCAATTTTAAAACCAAACTTAATTAGACCTTTTGCCTCTTCCACTCCACCACTAAAGGCATGAGCAATTCCGCCGAGTTTAAACTTATGTGCTTTTAATATTGCTAATACGTCCCCGTGTGCTTTTCGAATATGAAGTAACACTGGCTTTTGGTATTGAATTGCCAGATCTAACTGATCGGCAAAATACTGTTTTTGTTTGGCATATATATCGGGCTGCTTATGCTCTTTCAAAAAAGTGTCGAGGCCAATTTCACCCACTGCCACGCAGTCTTCTTGCTGCAAAATTTGTTCAAGATGAGAAAGATGCTCTGGCCTGTGTTGCTCAATATAAAACGGATGCAACCCCGGCGCTAAATAAGAAGTGGGCACATTCTCCCACTGCTTGAGCTGATGATGAGTGCGTACCAACTCATCAAAACGTGACTGTAAAAAGCCAATTAACACCAAAGCATCCACACCCACTTTTTTAGCCTCAAGTGCTAACTGCTGCCGATCTTCATCAAAATCGGCAACATCGAAATGGGTATGGGTATCAAACAAATGCATTAGCTAGCACTTTTTTCGGCAGGTGTCGAAGCTGGTTTAGCTTTAGGCTGTGGTAAATATTCTTCTTTCAATACATCTTGTAATTGGTCGTATGGAATAACTAAACGAGGCAACCCCACAACATAAGGACCAATTTCATATTCGCCATATTGAAGAATCAAGCCCTGATCACCGAGCAAGAAGTTTTCAGTGAGTTTAAATGGCCAAGCTTGTTCATATTCACTCACACTATTGGCAAGTTTTGAGTCAGTCACCCAAGCTTTAAACGCCTCATGTGCTAACTTTTCTAAAGCGGCTTTTTTCTCTGGACGCAGCAAGTTTTCAAGTTTGACTTGCTTTTCCTCTTTTAAATCAAAATTGTAATAGTGCTGGGCAGCCGAACCATGCGCCCCACCCAAATAGCTACTACTGTTAACTACAACAGTTACGACCTTACCTTGCGACTGTATGATTTTAGGCTTCACTAAAAGATTAATCTGATGATTACTACTTAACTCTTTTAGTTCCTTGTCTAAACCAATAAATGAGTTTGCATAGCGCTGAACCTGAGCATCGAAACTATCTTGTTGGTCAGCAGCAGCAACTCCCGAAGCTTCTGTCTTTTTATCAGCTTTTGCTGTTTTTGCATCTGGTTCTGCAATTTCAAGAATCTGTCCGAGTGCTTTTAAAACTTGTTGATCAATAATCTTATCAATAAATGGATAGTTACTTTGCAAGCGCTCTACAGTAAATTCAGGGCAAGTTTTACCACTACAGTCTGGCAAAACCACCTTACTTTGAACTGTTTCCCCTTTTAAAGTCAGTTCCACAGGCTTTTGCTCAACCACTGCTGGCTTTTGCTGATCTTTCGACTCTTTAGGTTCACTTTTAGGCTGACATGCCACTAAAAATAGTGCAGAAGCAAGTAGCGTCAAACGTAGCGAGGCCTTAGAAGTTAACATCATATTTTGCCTTTATTCTGAGAAGATTATGCATAACTCATATGAAGTTAGCGCATCTATAAGTAGGTTGCAAATTCTGCTACCAACTTAAAACATTTGTTCATAAACCTCAGGTTGTAATATTTTTTTGGTTTGTTCTGTCGTTAAATAAATATCGAGCTGAGGCGCATCTTTGGTAATCTGATTTGCCTGATAATGCAGACCTACACCCTCACCATCAAAGAACCAGTCGGCCTGTCCCCAATACAAAGTTTTTGGTGCGTCTTTTTTAACGTCAGCATTTTGTTTTTTCAGCCAATCCTGATACGCAGTTTGCACGATTTGATGCACAGTGGTTTGCTGGTCTTTTTGAAGTACATCAAGCAAAGTTAAGCTTTTATGCAATTTACGATCAGCCACGAAAAAATAATAACGATCTTTTATGGTGATCTCTTCTTGTTTACTATCCAAAGCCAGTTGTAGTAATACATATTGATTACGCTGCGAGGCAATGCGTGTATGAATGTGTAATTCATAGGCACGGTTTTTAGAATATTTATCTTGCCACTCATCTGACTTTTTAACGTAAGCATCAACTGCTTGTTGCAGGTTCAAATCTTTTTTCAAATTAATTTGAGTCTGAATGACTTTCGCCTGATTTTTTTCGATCCAGCTATTTAACCATGCATCTTGGGTTTTTATGGTTTGAATATCGACATCAATACAGTTTTTCTTTTCACAAAAAGGCACTGCATAATTTGCCTTGGTTTCAGTCAAGTTTAAGTAAGGTAAAACCTCTGCCTTTTCAGTAGGATGCTCTTGAGCAGAAATTGGATTTTTTTGAGAAGATGATGAGGACTGAGTGCTTTTCCAGACAAATGCAGAAATAGCAGAGATTAGTGTTACGGCTGCAACTACAAGCGCAATAATTGCCTTCTTACTCAAATTCATTTCATCATCCTTTCTTATTTTTCAAAACAAAACAGCTTCTGTTCGAAGCTGTTTGTCACATTTATATGCTTAGTGTTCACGTGTACTACGGAACTCAATATCAGGCCAACGCTCTTGCATAATCTGCAAGTTTACTCGGCTAGGAGCAAGATACGTTAAGTGACCGCCGCCATCAATTGAAAGTTGATCATGTGCTTTTTTCTTGAACTCATTAAGAATCTTGTCATCATCACAATGAATCCAACGCACAGTATTTACACTTACTGGCTCGTAAACACAGTCAACTTTATATTCTTCTTTCAAGCGGTAAGCAACAACGTCAAACTGAAGCACACCAACCGCGCCCACGATCAAATCATTGCTAATTTGTGGCATAAACACCTGAGTTGCCCCTTCTTCAGACAACTCTTTCAAGCCTTTTTGCAATTGTTTTGACTTTAATGGATCTTTCAAACGTACACGACGGAACATTTCTGGCGCAAAGTGTGGAATACCAGTGAAGTGTAAGTTTTCACCGCTAGTGAAAGTATCACCAATCTGGATGGTACCGTGGTTGTGTAAACCAATAATATCGCCCGGCCATGCTTCTTCTAAGTGTTCACGTTCACCAGCCAAGAAAGTTAAGGCATCACTAATGCGGACTTCTTTACCAATACGCACGTGGTTCATTTTCAGGCCTTTTTCGTACTTACCTGAACAAATACGCATAAAGGCAATACGGTCACGGTGTTTAGGGTCCATGTTGGCTTGAATTTTAAATACAAAGCCAGAGAAACCTTCTTCTTTAGCTTCAACCATACGCTCTTGCGTTGGATGTGCTTTAGGTTCAGGCGCCCAGTTCATAAATGCATCGAGAACATGGTCAACACCAAAGTTACCTAATGCTGTACCAAATAGAACAGGTGTTTGTTTACCTTGTAAGAAAAGTTCACGGTCTAATGGTTCGTTTGCCATTTGTACCAACTCAAGCGACTCTTCAAAAGAAGCCCAAGCCAACTCACCTACTTTTTCACGAATATCGGCGTGATCATAGCCATCGCGTACTTCAATATCGGTAATGGTTGAACCAAAACCTGCTTTGTAAACATACAATTTATCTTCAAGAATATTGTATACACCAGCAAAGTCACGACCCATACCAAGTGGCCATGTAATTGGTACACAGCGAATATTTAAAACGTTTTCGATTTCGTCTAACAACTCAAGTGGTTCACGAATTTCGCGGTCCATTTTGTTGACGAAAGAAATAATTGGTGTGTCACGCATACGACACACTTCCATCAATTTGATGGTACGTTCTTCGACACCTTTTGCACCGTCAATCACCATCAGTGCAGAGTCAACCGCGGTAAGCGTACGATAAGTATCTTCCGAGAAGTCTTCGTGCCCCGGTGTATCGAGTAAGTTAATGGTGTGACCTTTATATGGGAACTGCATAACAGACGTGGTGATCGAGATACCACGTTCTTTTTCCATTTCCATCCAGTCAGATGTAGCTGCACGGTCAGATTTACGGCTTTTTACCATCCCTGCAACCTGAATCGCTTTACCCCATAACAACAGTTTTTCTGTCATGGTGGTTTTACCGGCATCGGGGTGGGAAATAATAGCAAAGGTTCTACGAGCCTTTACCTCTCTAGCTAATTGATCTTTAAACATGAGAAAAATCTACAATATGTACACAGTTATGTACACATTTCTAAATATGTACTAAAACTGAAAAAGTGGGGATTCAAAATTGGCGTAATTGTAGCAGATTTGAATAGGATTTTACTGATTGCGGATATGTCTTGATTTATCCACAATTCAAATTATTGAATAGATTCACCAACACTCATTTCACAAAGTCTTGGTAATCTAACTCAAACAAATCAAGCATCTTTTTCTCGTGATCTAGGATTTGTTCTTTTTTCCAAACTTTTTCTTCTTCAAGCGTTTGAATCATCAAATACAATTTAAGGGTATCAATTTTACCCTTCCTTATCTCAGGCATAAAATAATCACGTTTAGCACTTGGCAAGCGATTCCCTATGCTTGAATTTTTACTTGAACTAATGAGACACAAGTTCCCAAAGCGATGTAAATTTTCATGATCTAATTTATCAAGCTCTCCCTCTATCTGTTGTGCATAAAAATGCTCAACCGAACTCCGTTGCGTAAATTTAAAGTTTTTGATTACCTTATCATTGCTATTTTCTGCATCACAATAAATCAAGAAATCCAAATAGTTAAAGACAAAATTATTTTCAATATTGCCAAAGCTTAGTTTGGATTGATCAATTTTAAAATCATCAATTGTCTGATTGCCATAAATCAAATCAAAATAATCAATCTGTTTTTCATTTAGATACCGCTGAAAAATAAACTTTCTCGCTAAATGTTGTAATGCATTAAAATAGTCAGACTCAGATTTATCTGTATTTTGATAAAGCCAATACAGCACACCATTTAACCAATACTTATAAGACAAGGTAGGCGTGGAAACATGAAATGCTGTCATCAATAATAGAATTTTTTGGGTAATTTCAGAACTATCTCCATCCAATGTATTCACATACGAACTACTATCTTTATATCGTTTAAGCCGCTTTATACTCCAATCATAATGATCCGTAGAATAATCCCGCTTAACTATGTATTGATCAAATATAAATTTGCACTTCAGCAGGGTAAACATAAAACCTTTTACATTCTCAATAACCCTTTCATGCTCTTGGTTTCCCTGTCCTTTTAACAGAATATATTTTTCAAATTGATCAATCAGTTGCTTATCATCCAATGCCACTTTTTCATTACGGTTCGTTTGACTTAGCCAAATTTGTAAAACCTGTAACAAGAAATTCGGAAAATTGATAATACTGTTGAATCGTTCAGGCTTTTCTTCTTTTGTATCTTTATTTTTAATACGCTCAGGCACTCGTTTTAACATTTCAGAAATAGATTTAAAATTGCTTTTCGAACTTGTTTGTTCTTTTGATTCTACATTTCTGCTAAAAATTTCGAGCAAGCTAGAAGCATTTTCAGGAACAAAATCACCCCAATCCTTTCCAAAAATCACATCACGATATATTGTAGAAAAACCATATTGAACGTAACGCTCCATATTGGCAGTCGCGTTCCAAATACTCGTAAATAGTGTCATGCTTGATGTTTTATCTGCTTCATCTTTGATTTGATTCAATACGCTCATCAATCTCGCTTTTAAAATTTCATGCTTTTCTAATTGTTCACCACGGTTATTCATAACCTCAAAATAATGATTGAGATCAGTATCTTTCGGAACTAAAACTTGTGTGATGACTACATTTTCAAATAAATATTTGCAAAAAACACTCAAACCGCCTTGATTGATGATTTTTTCGATTGCTCGTTGTAGCAACACAAACCCCTGAACTAAATCGGCGTTATATTCGGATGATTTTAAATGTTGTAGATGATCGCCTCTAAGTAAAGCCTGAAACGTTAAAGAAGACTTTGGACGACTTTCAAAATCAAGATTGAATTGATTAAACCAAGACATATCAAGAACAACTTTTTCTTCTTTGGATAATCGTTTCAGGCAAATCGCTAACAAGGTTAAAGTGGTAAATCGTTGCTGACCATCGATAATTTCATAAGTGCCATCGCTACGCTCAAAAACAACCAATGTTCCAATATAATATTTTTTACTTCCTTGAGTCTGCCCTTGATTTAACTGTTCAGGTTGCTTTTGATAATCTTGAATATCTAAAATTAACTGATCAATTTCTTTCTCACCCCAAGCATAATTACGCTGATACATCGGGATAATATAAGTCTGTTTACTCTCGAACAGGGCCTGAACCTTAAGCGCTTGGATTGACTCATTTGTCATTCTGATCTTCCTGTTTGAGATAATTTAGTTCTTTAAATAAAGTGATCAAAGGCTCAACTTTAGTGCCTTCTTGTTTATCGACTATCGGAAGCGACCATCCCATTAACTCACTGGGTGATTGAGCATATTTCAGTAAACTGAATATGTTCTTTTCTAGGACATAATTATCTATCGTTGCCAATTGCACCGAATATTGACTAATACGACAGCGATATGCCCAAATAAAAATCTTTTCAATCGCTTCTGATAACCGATCAGTAGCAAATTTATCGATATAAAAAATCAATGCAGAATCAAACAAGGTTCGCACATAACGATCCCCATCCCTATTTCTTGCATCATATGAATTCAATATTTTGATAATTCTATTCGCTCGATCCTGTAGTGTCGCACCAAATATAGAAATCTTCTCAGACTGATCTTGATGATCCACCACTTTACTGATCTGTTTTTCATAGTGCTCAACCATTTCAAAAAATCGACGACCGTTTATGATCATTTGATCAAGCTGAAACGGAAAATTCATTTCTTGTCGATCTATTTGCCGTTGATACTGTGCGTTATAGTCATCAATAAAATAATGCGCTATGCGTAATGGTTCTAAATATGGATGATGGTCTGATTGCCCAAGATGAATACCTTTAAAAAGATGCACATGATCTTTATTGAAAAATCTTGCGGACTTTCCTCTTGACCAAAGACGGATACGGAATAGATAGTTCGAAAATAACTTTGCCAAATGAGCCGAGTCTAAACTTTCCCAATGAGCAACAGTTTGGGCTTTTAAATATTGCTCCTGTGCAGAAAATTCTCGTAGATGATAAGCTTTTAAAAGATCATGCGGTTCTAAATCACGACCACGTGCATTTTGTGAATCAAAAAACTGAAATGCCTCTGAAACATCATCTAAAATAAAAACCGCAACCTGACAATTATTTAATAAAAAATCAATATCTTGTTCCGAAAAGTTTACTGAAACGATCCGTTTAGCGGCATTAAAGTTCTGATAAATATTGTAATGGCTAATATCACTATTAAATTCTTGCACACCCATAAAGACATTAATTTGATTCGATATTTCATTCAAAGCTGTTTTCAGATCCTCTCGTTCTAAATCTAATTCTGGCTTCTGAATAATCGCCCAAACAAGCAGCATTAAAGTTAAAGTTCGTTGTTGTCCATCCACAATATTTATATTTTTAAGGCTCGTATTATTTTTATCGTGGTGTAATACGATAGTACCCAATCGATATGCAGATTTATCTTTATGTTCTTGTATATCATTGACGAGAGCATTTAAATTTTTTTCAGTCCACTTGTACGGACGTTGGTAATCAGGAATACTCAGTTGATCTAAACTTAATAGCAATTTTTTTACTGACCAAATCCCTGTCTTAAATTGATCAACTTGATGCTGAGTCATAAAAAATTATCCTAAAAATAAAATTTTTTTAACTGTTAAAATTGTTATTTCATACCTTGATGCAATTTATAGCCATACCCATAATCTAGAACAAAAGTTTTTGTAGCTTCACAAATACTTTCTTCAATTAACTGATTAAGTAGTTGTTCAGCCTGAGAATACCCAATTAAAAAATGGTGTTGTAAACTCGATACAGAAACGACACCCACTTCCTCTGTGAATAATTTGGCACGTTCAAAAATATCATCTGATTGCATAATTTCCCCATTCTCAATGAATTAAATTTTTGCTCGTACTAAGACCATGCTGACATTGTCATACGCCTGTTTTGAATCTAATGACGCTTTTATATTGAGTAACCATGTTCGAAGCTCCATATCTGCTTTTAAAGGAAGCCATTCCCCACACTCCATCACATCATGCACACCATCTGTACAAACCAATAAGGCATCATTCTCAGTCAAATATTCTTCTGTTGTTGTAAAATCCATCACTTCATGCAAAGGATCAGCACAAAAGTATTGTAATAATGCACCATAAATACTGGCATAGTTTTCCCCTTCTTTTATCTCGCCATTTCCTCTTAACTGTTCAAGATAATTATGATCTCTCGTCAGGCAGTGCCACTTTTGATCATGCTGGCTAAACAAATATACTCGACTATCCCCAATATGTTGAATTGTCACAAAACCTTGTTCGCCATTATTTTGAATGAGTGCAAGTGTTGAACTGGCTCCAAAACTATTTTTCTGAAGTGCTAATTGATCGACAAGATACTGCTGAATGGTAAATGCTTGACAAGTTTCTATCTTTTTATTTTGCATTAAAGCATTTAAAACTGTATAGGCTGCTTGCTCAGCTACTGGACTATTGCTAATCCCATCCGCTACAGCAACACACCACTGTTCTTTTTCAGAATGGCTATATAGTTTAGTGATGAGTCCATCATGTTGAATAACTTTATTTTCAATCAAAATGGCATCTTGTTGATACTTTGACCTCGCCTTCCATGTCAGACCTTGCATTTCAAAAGTACTCATCACATTGATCTCAAACTTAATAGTACTTTTTTTACCAAAACCCGATAACACAATCAAGAAAAATTTTGTATAAGTTACTGATTAATAATCAATTATTTAATTTAAAACTTACTTTACGCTTTTTAATTCTCATTCATGTTTAACTGTTTAAGTAAAAATGTAACTAAATATTTTTTCAAGCTAAATCATGATTTAAGACGATACCTTTGCTTAGGGCTTTTCGGCTTATCTGGAATAGTACGCTCAATCAAATCTGCTTCTATTGCTGGATTCAAATAATTCTTTTGGAATGTTGCCCGATGGTTTAAACCAACCAATTGCATCAACTCAGCCAAAGTGTAGTCTTCTAGCTTCATTGCTGAAATTAAACGCTGAACTTGATCGCTCACTTGTACGTAAGCTTGAGCGGTAACATGACCGCTATCTTGAGCGGTATCAGTTGAACTAAGAATTGCATCTAAAATCATCTGCAAAATAAATTCTATAAAAGGTGCTGAATCTGTTCGATCCGTACTTGCTTGTAATGCTTCATAATAGGCTTTTTGATTTTGATAGATCAAACTCTCAACAGGAATATTAGCAAAGATTGGATTCCATCTGCTTAATATTAAAGTTTGCCATAGCCTTCCCATGCGCCCATTGCCATCCGCAAATGGATGAATGAATTCAAACTCATAGTGAAATACTGAACTTTGGATAAGAGGATGCACTTCGCTATCATTTAACCAATCAAGTAAGTCAACCATCAGTCGATTAATTTGATTTGCAGGCGGAGCCATATGCACCACTCGATCACCTGACATTACACCGACACCACCATGACGATACTGACCAACTTCATCAATCAAGCCTGTCATTAAAATTTGATGAGCTTGTAGTAAGTCCGACTCTTGACTTGGTTGCCACTGCTGAAAGGCTTCATAGGCTTTAATCGCATTACGCACTTCCTGAACTTCTTTTGGAGGTGCAATTACGGTCTTACCATTTAGAATCGCCGTGATCTGTTTCGTACTTAAAGTGTTCCCTTCAATTGCAAGTGAACCTTGAATAGTACGTATACGATTGGCTTTTCGCAGTTTTAATCTATCCTGAATTTCCTCTAAAACAGTCAAACGCCCTATATTTTCACTGATCTGAGCAATCAGGTAAATGATTTTAGATGTGATGGTATAAGGCGGTTGGTATTTCATTTTTGGCTAACTCCACTAAATTGTGCATTAGAATAAGATGCACTACTTTCCCCCCAAGAAATCAACCGCCCCTCAAACTCTGGCACTAAAAACTCAATAAATTGATTTAAATCATGCTTGTATATCTTAGTGCTTTCAGGCTGTTGGGTATATTTTTTATAGCGTTCTTGCCATTTACCCGAACTATCTCTCTCATTCAATAAGTTAGGTTTTTCAGTTACTTTCAAAGTAAGCATAAAATGCTTTATGTAAGCTGGATGATGTTCCATCAAGTTATGAGCCACACTAATCATATCGTTAATATTATTACCTACAGCATAGCCAAATTTTGCACTTAAAATTGAGTTAACCACTGTTTTATAGGGCGCATGTAAAAGATATTTAGGAGTACTAATTCCCATTAGCTCAAGCTCTTTACGAATAGAAAACCACTCATAGTTGAATTGATTGTCGGTAAGGTAATGAGTTTTTATCCATAGTTTAGTAAACTCGACCAATAATTCAGATTTAGTTTTTGATGGAACTTTTGTATCAAGATCAACCCGTTCTAGTGATTCGATATATTTCTGAACTTTTAGTTTATCTTTTTGATTCTTACTCTCTTGTAAATAACTATGTCGTAAGCCTAATTTTTGCTTTAGCTTTTGATATTCAGCTTCATAATCAAAAAAGTATATTTGCTTTGTAGCTTCGTTCTGGACTAAGTTTTGGAATTCGACGAACTCAGTATTCCACTGATTAATGATTTGATTATTCTTTATTTCAGGCTTTAAATAATGACACTCTAAAGTAAAAACTTTTGTTTTAATTGATTGAGCGACTGTAGAATCATTCACTACAAAGGCATTTGCATTATTGTTGTAGTAAATATCTTGCATTGACTGCTTCTTCGCTTTTTCTGTTGGTTCAAAATGATTAAAAATCCACAGTAAGCAAGCATTGTTATCTTGATAAAAAATCTTACGATCAATAATCACATTCAAAAAAGTTGTAGAAAGTTGTCCTTCAAAAACAACTAATTGCTTTTTATATAATGAAGATACATCTGGTCTACGCCATTGCTTTAGGTCAATGCTTTTACGAACTTGTTCAATATGAATATCACTAAAAGATTCATCCACTTGCAGACTCTTATATATATTCTCTTTTAGCAATTTATGTTGTTGGGTTTCTTTCGCAATCTGATACTTTAAAGCAGTTTTTTCTTGCTCCGATAGCTGTTTAATATGCTTTACAGGACACTTGAAGTTTGGGTTATTTTCCAACTCAGGAATATGTCTGAAAAAGAATGTTGCCGAAGTGTTGATCTGCATGTGATCTGTACGTCTAGCGAGGGTTACAGGTGATTGACACCAAGCACATGTAAAATGAGGCTTGGTTTTATTCCTTTTATATTGCTCTCTTATTTTACTACGCCATTGTGTAAGTTCCATTTCAGATTGTTGAAAGAATACATCAACATCAATCCAAATATTTTGATCGGTATCAATGATATGAATTAACTTCATGTACTCTCCCAACTATTACTTAAATTAGCTTAACAAGCTCTCAATCAGATCGAAGCGCTTATCTTTAATCATAATAAATTTACATTGTCCTTCTGATAAATTAGCCCATAGCTCCCCAATTTGGCGATCATCCTTAGCAGCTTCCCACTTATCAGCCCCTTTATATTCAACCACTAAAATTTTTCCATTAGGTAGTTTACATATAAAATCTGGATAGAAGCGACCATTTCCCTTTTGCAAGTAAAAAGAACAGCCTTCTTTACGAACTAAGTTTCTCACCCAAAACTCAATATTTCCTTTAACTGCTTGCTGATCCAACCAACATGCACAAGCAAACTCTTCACCACTATCAAAAGCCCCAATACGGCCATAGTAATGTTTGTTAAATGCATAATATCCGTATTCACCATTATCATCGCGAGAAGGTGCATAAACATTTGGATGGAAATTAAACTGATATTCTTGTTCGTTTGAGACAGTTATTTGATGAAGCTCATCATTGCCAAATAAGAAATTTTGGTAAGCATCATTAACAGCTTCCTTTCGTAAAATATTAATTCTTTTTTCAATCAACTGACGAATTATATATTTCTGAGTATTTGTTCGAGCCAAATCAAAATCATCTTTACTTAACAAATCATTTAGCCACGCAAGAACAAAATTTCGTTTAGCCTCATGAGTTAACGATTCTTCTAAGATATTCTTACAGAACCAAGTTGCTAATTTGACTTCATCCCAATTTTCAGGTTTATACACCAAACCTAAATCTCTCTGAAGTTTTGGAAGAAAAGTAACTTTTACCTTACCTTTAGTCTCATCAATATCTAAAGTTCCAAAATCATTTGAAGCATAAGCTGAATTTAAAATTGAAATATCATCATGCAAAACTTTTGCATCTACTGTTGTTAAATTCCAAGGATATTCAAGAACTTCTGGATCATCAAATAATTGAAGCTCGCCCTGAACCGATAATGCTAATAGTGGGACTTTAAACTCTTTACCCAATTCCGCAGGTGTCTGAAAATATTCGATAGATTGACGGCTAACCTCGGCCCCTTTCTCAATCTGCTGCACTGACTCTAGTTGTGAAACAGTTTTCGTTAGTTCCACAGTCTCTTCTTTAGTCAACGGGGTAATAATCGTCAATTCATTGGTTTTATTATTCCATTCTACTTTCTTTTTTACCGTAGGTGTAACAGACTTTAAATCTGGCTTTTCAGGTAACGGAATTGTTATTGGTTTCACAATAATTTTAGAATTTCCAAAGTCCAAACGAGCTTGCTCACCCGTACCTGCTTTAACAAATTCAGCCGCTTCTTTAGTATCAAAACCAGCCCCTTCAACTAGGCTATCTCTCAAAGTTTCAGCTGTATCAGAAAAACTTTTTGATACAACATAAGCATAAGATTGATTTAACTGTTCACTCTGTCTATGTGATGCATTTGGCTGTCTAAGAATACGCCCTAATAATTGCTCAACTGCTGTACTTGATTGCACAGAAGCCATACTCACTAAAATATAAGCAAATGGGCAATCCCAACCCTCAGCTAAAGCTTTTTGAGTAATTACATACTTAATTTTACAAGCCTTATCTAAAATTCCTTTAGGATATTTTGCTGTAATTTCTTCAAGTTCTTTCTCATCTCCTGTGGCAAGAGCGATTTGCTCTCTTGGAATATTCTGATTATTTTCTAGTTCATTAAGTACAGCATAAATATCCAATGTTTCACGAACTTTACTTTTTGCTTCGGCTTGAATAAGTACTATCGGTCTCAGATATTCAAAACCTTGTCTCTGTTCTTCTAACGCTATATGTTCTAAAGACTCTCTTTTATGAATCGCATATGCTAAGCATTGTTGCCAATTTGATTCTGTTTCTAAAACAATCGGCAATTTAATCATTTGTTCTGCTTTTAATTCAGCAGCAGAGACGCTATGTAAAACATTGGTTGGAGTTCTCACTGTATCTGGTGTTGCTGTAAGCTCCATAATACCACTTGGCTTAAAACGAGCTAACATATCAAAAGCAAGTTCAGTACGACTATTATGTGCTTCATCTACAATAATAAAGGGCCGATGTAATCTAAGAACGTTAGCTAAAGAATTTGGAACTATTAGATCACTCCCTTCACCCTCTGTTAACAACTCTGACTTTTGTTCTGCTGTTAGATGCTCAAAATGATGCATTAGCGCACCATTGTTCTGGTAAACCTTTCTACTTTCTTCTTCTTCTACTTGAAAGGCTTGGCGTGTAGCAACAATAACAACTGTTGAAGTTAAAAGCGTTGAACGAGTAATGCTTTTTGCCTCTTCAATATCCATAACTGTAACTTCACCTACTTCACGTAAAGCTGCTGAATATGGATGTTGTTTATTTTTTAAAGCAGTAATAGTTTGTTCACGTATCGTCTTGCTTGGCACCAACCATAAAACGACACTTTGAGAAACTCTTAAAAAATGCTTATTAACTAATGTGACACTTTTGCTTGCCAACCATGTCTTCCCTCCACCTGTAGGTACACGTAAGCAAAAATACGGCATATCTAAGGCAAAACCATTCAAAGCATTATAAGTTTGCCCTTTTCCCCATAATCTTTCAGTAGTTGCATAAAATGCGGTCGAAGCATTCTCAAATTCATGACATGCTTGAAAATATGTTTGTACACTCTCTAATACTTGATCTTGATATTCTTTAGCAATATACGCAGTCATGGATTAAACCTCTAAAGCATAAGGTGTTTGTTTAAATACAATATTTTTGCGTTTAGCTTTAATACCTAAACGATTGGCAGCTGCATAAATCACTTTAGCCCCATCAAATTTTGGAAGAACATCAAATACCTGCTTAGTAAGGATATTTCCACCTTCATCTGTAATATCTTTTAAAATTCCATTATAAAGTAGATAAATGGCACGACCTTCAAATACCCCTAGTAAAGGAGAATCAGCTTTTCCCGTATAACCAGTTCCTGTTTCAGAAAACCATACAAATTCAGCTAATTGAGAGAACGAGACATCGGCACGTATATGGCCACTTGCATCAAACAAAGGTTCTTGTGAAAGCTTAAAAAATTGGAAATTACCATCAATACCCTCAATCCATGATGGAGTCTGATCTTGATCCCAACAATCCTGAATATAGCAATAATATTCCGATGGAGATGGAGCAACCAGAGATATCTGTTCGTGCCCAAATTTCCAGTCGGGAATCTCAATCAGCGTTTAATGTGCCTGGTGCAATTGAATATATTTTGGAAATTCAGTCCACTTCTGAACAACCCTTCACTTTAGAGGGATTAAATATTAACCGTGGTCGCTGTGGTTTTTATACAGGAGATTTCTATAGCAAAATTCCTGTGCAAATGAACTATAGTTCTACGGTATCCTATTTACTGAAATGCCGTGGTGATCAGGTCATTGAAGCTGAAATGATTACAGATCAGGGCAATGTAAATTTATCATTTTAATCTCAAACCCGACCCTATAGAGAACACTGCTGATAGTTGTGTTCTCTATTGAAAATTCAATATTTATAAACCTCTTCGATTTTTTGAATCAACCACTCCTCTGCCAAAGCTACGCATATAGGCTGAATCTTTCACTCGGAGATGCTGCTGTTCTTTTTCGCCATTCACCAAATAAGGGACAATATAATTAAGAAAGTTATAGACTTCACTGGCATTGTTACGATGAATCATACCAATCCCTAAAGTCCCCATCGCTTCATAGATCGCCATATAGTCGGAATGGTTACAGTTAAAAATATAACCATATCCGTGTGTAATCTGCTTCCAGCACTCACCTATCCACTGCCCCATTTCAAAACCACATTGATGCATATTTCCATCGTACATAAGCAAAAGATGGCAATGGTAGCCCTTACTAACCCCATGCTCTAATGCCCATGCATAACCATATAACCCACTAAAACAAGTATCTTGATCGGCTATACGCCGTAGCAATGTTTCTAGCGCTTTATTGAACACTTGGATGTTGTATAAGGCTTGATATTCTTTCTTGATAGATAAATCCACTCGAACCACCAGTGTTCTCGCATAATGATGAATGAGTGTGGATGTATAATCAAAAAGGCTATGCTGATTCTCTAATTCACGTTGTTGAAAATCAATCAGTTGCTGTTTTACACAGCCTGATAATGATTGGATATAAGTCAGAATATGCCAGACTGTCATATCATCAAAACAGACTATACAATCATGGTCTGCCTGCGGCATTAGACGGAGTGTGTGATCAACGATGTTCACCACCTCAATGAATATCTGCACTGTATTGCAATAGAAAAAATTAGCGTTATAGATTGGCTTAAATGACTGAACTAATTTTTGTAGGTCTATCATCAGGTTTTGATGATATAAATCATAACTACCTAAGCAAACTTCTTGAATGAAATGGTCTACTGCTGCCAATACTTCTGCTTCATGGTAAAGCTGATCATATTGAATATTCTGGTACATTTAGGTTCTCACTGAAACATAAGGTTCATATGTAAGTGAGGAATATATTTTTTTACTGATCTTGATTCTAAAGCAGGATGTTGTGATCATCCTGCTTAGCTGAATATGCTCATAGACTTTGGAACATACTATAGGGTTAGTTCTGAATATTTTAATACTGTGTTATTGATACATAGTCTATAGCCCATTTGAGTATGGGCTATACTGTGCTAAGTGTCTCAATCAACTAGATAAGATATTGTTTATGTTTAATATATTATTTATATATTACTTATAGTTAATAATATATATTACCTGTTAAGCACTCTACACTGTAGTTTCGATAAGTTCGTTCATCTACATAACGCTAATCGCCAATCTATCGGATTTTGCTTAGGCTAAAGTTACACTAATTTTTATTTTTTGGCAGGCTTCCTCTGAACACCCTGTACATTCTTTTCCCCTCAAGACGTAACACTTGATCCACTTCAGACTGTTCCTCAGAAATCATCTTAATGGATTTCAGGTATAGCTGAAGCTCGAATGGGCAGTAAAAAAATTCAGATAGTACGATGTAAGCAACAGCATGTTCACAAATCAACCTTTTCATATTCTGATTATTCTTGCCGACTGCTAAAAAATGGGAGATAAGTTTTTTATGTGACCATGCAACAGGCAGCTCAACCGCTTCAAATCTTATCGCATCTGTGCCTGTAAATTGATATATTTCCTCCTCTCTAATTTTATTAAAATAGATGTTTTCCCAATAGTAACTGATATCTTCAATCCATTCTTCTGCTTCAATGCCAATATCAGGCACAATGAACATCATCCTGAAGCACAATTTATTGTTTTCTGCCAGATCCCAGAACCCCATATACCCTGAAATCTGAGCAAGTTGCCTGTAGCCCCTGATTGCGTTCATAAAGTCTTTTTTTAGATTGATGAGGGTATGATCGTATAATTTCTGTAGACCATGTATAAGAAATTCAAGGGTAAAAATAAAACTTTTGGCATTTAGACTCATTACATCATTAAAATAATGACAATATTCGTGAAATTTTTTGATAGCTTTATTTTCGTCATTTTTTCGCTTTATAAATTCCTCATGGTTTCTGAACTTTTCAAGAAATTCATCCATATAAGCAATATTTTCGACACTCATATCACTAAACACATCAGGGAAGAAATTCGCAGGCAAAACGTTAAATTGTGTAGGCTTGCTTCTTTCATTCAGAGTGGGACGTAATTGTTCATTCAACCTCACTAACTTCTCATTTTTAATATGTAAATCGAGAACCTCGTAATACAGCTCCACCCGTGATGTCGACTCAAATAAATTGACTTTATATTCCACATTATCAATATGCATCCTACGGGTATTCTTCAGACCAAGATCATTACTAAGAAATTTAAAAGGATAAAACTTATAAGCAGAAACCGGAAAATAGAACTTATTCCATGTGATTAAAAAATAATGTCCTTTCATCTTATCTAGTGATCTTATAAACAGTATCAATTCCAATAAAACTCCTAGATTCAACTCATCCCTGTGTTTCAGAAAACCGCTGCGATTCAGGTCGATGCCAAGGTTGTGAAAAATATTTTTAATTATTTTGTCACTGAAATAAACTAAAGACATTACCACACCTGCATTTCAACTATTTTTAGAGATCAAATTTGTAGATCATATTACCAAAATTATTAGCTTATTATCCAATCTTTGTAAGGTTTGTGATTCATATAATTCAGCCAAATTTTCATTATAGTTAAATTTCGGCTGAGGGCCACGGTTTCACCAAGGTGAACTTTAGCCCAGTGAAATTTGCCCTGTTCCAGCCGCCGGGCTGAGTAGATATCCAGATTTCATTAATACGGATCATGTTGCAAGCGCCTTGAGTAATTCTGCTAAAGCAGATATTTCTGATACTTGCTATTTCAAGCCAATTTCTGCTTTTGAGTGGGGTAAAGTAATTTGAACCGTTAATATGTCAGTAGGAGTAGGATCTAATGGTCCAGAACAGGATAAGGCAATAAATGCAGGTTTATTCGGTAGTGGGGGAACGATCATCCCCTGGCTTAGCATCAATTAAGCGAATCCATTTGGATACAAGATTTGTATTCAATCCATGTTGCAAAGCGACTGAAGCAATTGAAACGTCCGGCGCTTTACAAGCCTGAACGATCTGCTGTTTAAATTGAGCACTGTATGTTCTTCGTTTTTTCGTAAGAGATGCGATGGATGTCTGGTTATTTGTAGTCATAAATTTAAGTCCCCACTTGTTTCTAAGTGGGGACTAAATTAAGGCTTATAGGATGAATTCAGAAGGTGTGTTCAGCGGACGCTTACAAATAAACCAGGTTCACCTCATTTGAATGGCAAGGTAGAGCGTTCTCAAAAGACTGATAAATCTGAGTTCTACGCTACTGTCGATATTAATTCTGAAGATATCCAAGACAAGCTAGCCGAATGGCAGCATGACTATAACTGGATGAGACCACATTCAGCTTTGAAAGGTAAAACACCGATGGAAAGGTACTTTGAATTATGTGAAGAAACCCCTTTCTCTGATGAGGTCCAGAAGCAATACAACCCATCCAATGAACGGATTCAACACGCCAATTACAAGATGGATTTAGAGATCGCTAAATTGAAACGATCTCTATGAATCACACAAGCGTTGGGGAGACGTCCGCATCGTACATTTCCTTGAATGTGGCAACAATATCTCGTGTCGTCATGCCTTTGGTGTATAGGGATAGGATTTGGCTATCCATTTGTGTGATACGGGTTTTCATTTTTAATCAGCTGGGTCTTACCTTTTGCCTCTGTCGCAATACGATTTAGGGCAACACCTTGCTGAGTTAGATATTGAGATACTGCCTGCGCACGACGCAAGGACAATTTTAAATTATATTGTTCATTTGCCTGCTGATTGGTAAATCCATACAGTGTCAAGGTGTAAGCTGGATGTGCTGTTAGGAAGTTCACGATCTGATTGAGCACATTGATGGAATCTTGCGATAAAACTGCCTGATCCAAAGCAAAATGTACAACATCCGGCACAGGTTGATCAGCAACCTGGCTATTTTCAGAGATGACTGTTTTTTGTTGTGGCGACCAAATCGGCCATGTTCCGACCACACCATGACATCCCTGCTCACTGCCATTCAGTTCCTGTAAAGATGGATAACTAATTTTCGGAAGCTGTTGAGGAACATCTGCACTGCAACTAAACGCCCGACTATTTGCCTGATCAATTAAGCGCTGTGCTGATAAAAACAGCTCCCGTGAATGTCGCCAGCCCAACTCACAATGTTCAGCGGCTGCCCAGACCAGCATCACCTCTGCCTGTGCAATCTGAGACTGGGCACAGGAAAAACCTGCATGCTGTTTCAATAATTCAGTATTTGCCCATAAATCCCGACGCATTACACTTGAGGTAGACAGAATCGGTGTGGTTAAACTTAACTGCTTAGCCTGACCTTGCTCTAATGCCACTATAATCATTTCCGCCTGGGCAAGGGCCTCCTTTCGCGCAACCGTTGCACTTTTTTCACTTCCCTCATGGGCTGCATAAGTCAACCATGCGGCTGCTTTGACAGCATGATAACGTTCAATTCCCTGTTCATTCAAAAAAGGAACGAGACGTGTTTGCAAGGCAGCAACCTGTTGATCTTTTGAATTATAAATACCTGACTGGGCTGTAGTATCTGGAGAATCTTGCGCCATAACAGGTGCAGCCAAATGATCAGGATTTTTTGCCCAAACCATCACGCTCCAGCAAACCACAACAGTTGCAGCACCACGATAAAATTGACGCAAGGCAGGTGTGACATATTTCATCTTTATGGTTCTCTTGAAGCGTTCACGGTAGAATTGTTGCGAGAAAACAGGTTCTCATCAAACTTGAATCTAAAGCGTACATATGCGCCCTGAAGAGTTGTGTCACTATCCACCAGATCATCATCTTTATAGCCAGAGAAGTTATAACCACCTGATAACCAGAGGTTTGCAGCCAGCAAATAGCCCACTTCCCCCCCAACCAAAACACGGCGGCCCGAACTCATGTTCGACCATAACACGCCTGTATGAATACCCGCATCCCAACGTTCATTGATGTCATACATTGCCCGACCACTGAGCATATGTGTCATACCACTTGACTCCAAACCAGAGAACGTTGTGTCCACATTTTTAACTGCATATTGGCCTGAAAGGGTAATATCGCGACTTGGATGATAATTCAAGTGATTTGAAAAAATATAGACATGCTTTAAGTATGGATTATTTAAATCTGACTTGTTACTGTCATAGCGGTATTCCACCTTGGTCAGCGCATCAAAACGATTGTGCTCAGTGTCACGGTAGGCAGCCCCCACCTGGAAACGATCAACCAGGCGATCACCACTGTTTTCATTCTTACTATCAGTCAGGCTAACTACATTTTTCGCCAATAAAGTCACGTCATTGGAATATTTGTAGGCAATCCCCAGATTATTCAGGATGGTGTCAGACTGGTCAGCCCAACGTGCTTCAATTCTCGCAACAGCTTTCCAGTTTGGATTGGCCAGATATTCCACACCTAAAGATGCAGCAGTGTTATCGGAATTTTGGTTATCGGTATCTGCTTTTGACAATGACTTCACCTGTTCAAAACTGGTGGTTGCATAGAAGCCTTTTTCCAGTTCCCAACGGTTACGTAAACCGATTGCAGCTTCAGCTTCGCGCGCACTGATGCCATCGCGAACACGATATTCACTAAATGCCGTACCGTTATTGTTATATTTACTGTCCAGACCAAACACTGTGACATTACGACGCTGATTGTTATTTAGGTCATACAGTCCCTGAATACTGGACACCAACTCATGGCGACCATAGGCACGTAGTTTTGAATTAATCTGGTAATTCGCACCCAAGGCAAAATTACGACGCTCAGCTTCGGAAACATCCTGCTCATATTCAGCAAAAACATTTGAACCCTGCCAAGGAAGCTGTGTGGTGATTTTTGTACGTGCGGTTAAACCATGATACGGCGCTGTTTGTGAAGCCCCCAACAGTGCTGGATTCTCAGACTCATCATAATATTTCAGGCCCAGCTCAACTGCCACAATACGGCTGATCGCACGTTCAATACTGGCAGAAACACCCTGATTGACACCACTTTGCAAATCTTCAGTACGGATGGCCTCCAGTTTTGCCAAACCGATCTTACCCAGTTGCGCACGCCCTTTTATACCACTTTCCTTACGTCCAGCGGTGATTGGTGCCGCTGTATTATAAAATTCTCTATCAGCTTGGTTATGATAAACTTTCATTTCCAAGTCTTTATAAGAATAGTTTAATTCAACTCGTGCAGCATTACCCGATAATTTACCAGTTGCATCTGGTGTGGTGTTAATCTGTGTTAAAGAGTTTAAACCGTCATTGATATTTTCAGAACGGGCAAACTCAGCAATCAATTTACCCTTGTCGGCAAATTTCACCACGGTATTGACACTGGCCAACTGGTCCTGCGTTAGTGGATTATTACTCTTCACATAAGAACCACCTACTTTGGCTTTATCTGTGACTTTTACAGAACCAGACACACCACCAACCGTGTATTCATCCCCACCCTGCTCAGATTCCACTGTAATACGTAGATAGACTGGATTCAGGTCAGCATCGACACTTGGTACAGGATCTTTTAAGTAAATGCTGTTGCTAAAGGTATCCACTTCATAATCAGTAAAACGTGCCAAAGTACTACGCGAAATGATCAGGCCTGGATTATCGCGGTCACGGGTCACCACCTCAACTTTTTCACTGTTGGCAAGCACATCATCGGTATTGACATTACCCATGCTATACGGACCTGAAATCCCCATAGCACGCTGTTCATTGGTCACCTGTTGCGTATTGGTCTGCGCAGCAAAGGCCGTGACTTTATAGCGATCTGTTTCGACAGCCCCACGAACACCTGTTAATGAACGGCTATATTGACCTAAAGCCAGGCCCTCATCATTTTCAGTACGTGTGACATAATCACCATACATGGCATAAGAACGGCCTTTATCCACACGCACGTAGAGCTTACTGGTTGTTTGTGCATCAAAACCTTTCGCCGCCGAGTCACCATAAACTGGATAATATTCATCTGGACGAATATCACGGAACAAGCGCTGGTTTTTATCCTTGTCAGAATCATAGGCAAGGGTCAGTAAATATTCACCCTTGACTTTCCCTTTCAGGAACATGGCTGCACGCCCTGTGACATTGCTTTTGCCATTGTCCGATGATGAAATCTCTTGCAGTTCTTCCTCAAACCCATCCTGCGAACCGACATTGCTTAACTGTTTCGGGTCAAATTTCTTAAAGTTAATTGATCCTTCTACCAAACCAACTGCAATGATCGGACGTAAATCAGGTAAGAAACGTATTGGTGTACTGCTATGAAAAATACCACTTTCAACCGACAGCGTTCCTTCACCCGCCTCAATTGGCGCCTTTATTGGCACAACAAGTGTACCGCCCTCAACAAACACCTGAATACCAGGTTGTTTCGGGTCCAGGTCAGTCAACTCAATTTTACCAATCGAGCTGTCGAGCGTAACTGGAGTTCTGGTAGAAACCAATGTGCCATTACGGTCAACAATTTTCATGGTTACATTGAAATAATCACGACCGTTGGCTTGCGGTTGTACTTTGGCTGACTCAAGTAACAGCTTATCCATTTGGTCAGGCACAACCACATTAACCTGTTTGGTATCGCGAATATTGCCCATCATGTCGACTTGACGAACTTCTATACTGTTCTTACCCACAGCAAGATCGACACCGATAAAATCCAGACCTGCAACCTGCAAGTCAGGCAATATTGCACGTTTACCAATGCGTTTCTCAGAAACCTGTGTGCCATTTACCCACAGTTGTAGTTCTGTGCCAGCAGCACCCTTAACCTGAACCGCTGTTTGGGCATAACCAAGAAGTTGCCCATCTTTTAAGTTGATAATTTCGAGCTGATTATTGGCAGCATTTTCCAGCACTGTTTCCAGACTAAGCATTTTCGCCGCTTGCGTGGATTCGGCTGGCACACTCTCAGTTGCTGCCAATGTTTCAGTCAGTGGCAAGGCAACTGAAGAAGCAACGCCAGATTTTTCTGGTTCAAAAGTAACCTCTTTCAGTTCCTTAGCCTGTTCCTTGGAAAAATCAAGGTTACAATTGGCCCTGATTCCCTGTGCCGAGATACAACCACTTGCTGGCTGACCTTTAACATCGGTAATCTTGGAAAAAACTGGATCAATGGTAAGGTCTGAACGTAACACCTGTTCTAAATTGGTGTTGTCCTGTTCAATGCGTTTTTTACGTTCTGCGATTTGTTGCAATAAGGCTTGCGAACATTGTCCTGTACCATTGGCAATTGCAAAATCGGCACGATGTAGTTCACCACGTTTTAAATCCACAAAACGGCTATTTGGATCACCTGCCTGACGATTGCCAATTAACACCAACTCAGAATCAACTGGCAAACTGGTACGGTCAACCTTTAGAACGTGGGTTTTGGCACTGATCCCATAAAAATCATATTTACCTTCACTGTCAGTCACCACATAGCTACCATCTTCAAGGTAAATACGCACACCTGGCACACCGACTTCACCTGCATCCTGTACCCCATTACGGTTACAGTCAGTAAAAATCTTACCAACAATAAAGCCATCAGAGATCATTGCGCCAGGAGTTACTTCTACTTTTGCAGATGCTTCGTTTGATTCGATTCCCTGACCATCTTTTGCCCGAACACGGTTAATGCCATCACCATTCAAGGCATTTGGACCAATATAGACGCGATACTGAACCTTAACTTCCTTACTTGGAGTCAGTGTACCTAAACCAAGTTTCAAATAAGGACCTTTTCCACCTAATGGGTCAGCAACCTTGGTGCCATCGATACGCATAGAACCCTGAACATAGATAAAGCCTCTAGGCAAGGTATCAGTAATCGAAACATCTTTGGAATCCACCGTGCCACGATTGGCAACCGTCACGGTATATTCTTCAAACTCACCGATTTCCGAGTTTTTATTGGTCGCAACCTTTTGTACAAATAACGGCGAGGTTGGTACAGTCAAATCAGGATCAATTGGAATATCAATATTGAGTGCTGGATCACCATTATTTAAGGTGAATTTGCCAGCATAAGACCATTCCAGATCAACAGCCTTATCCGCAGGGAAACTTGGATAAACAGATTTATCACTGACAAAGCTATAACGTGTATTTCCAGGAATTGTGGTTGTATCCACAACAAAACTGTAGGTTCCTGCTTTAACAAGGGGATAAATAAATTTACCCTCGCTATTGGTGATCTGCTTGGCTGGAATTGTAACCAGCTCTCCAGTCTGCTCATCAAGTTTGTATGCAATATTGTCCGCAATTGGCTGACCATTCTGGTCTAATAAAGTGACCGTTGCTCCCGCCACAGGTAAACCTGTCTTGGCATCAAACACTGTGCCATATGGGTCAATAAGCACCTGAGTACTAATATTGGTAAATGTCTGGGTTGAATTACCCTGTGCATCCAGACAGTCCGTCAGGCTAACTTGTACTTGATCGCGTTTGACAGTTTGTAATAATGAATCATAAGCAATACCTTCATCTGCAAATGCGGTTGGTAGCGTGTAATGGAATACGCCTGTATTCGGCCCAGTTTCTACCCCAATGACTTCTTCAAGATCACCTGTCTTGGCTGATTTAATCTTAATTTTCACCTTGTCGGCAGTATAACGGTCTGCATTACAGCTGGCATTTTGCGCTTCAAGATAAAGTGGTTTATTCACACTGCCTGTAGTCAAGACATTTTGGAAATCACCAGATTTATTATTAATCACTGCAAGACCACCTACCACGGTGAAAGCAGGATTAGACAATACCTCTTTTTGGCTATTTGTGGTTGCATACGAAACTTTATAGGTATTTTTAACCGTTGTTTTGGCAATATTACGATTCATTGTAACCGTAAGATCGACTTGTTCAGTTGTATTAGCCTCAATTTGTGGAAAGCCAACCACCAATTGATCAACCTTGCTTAAATCACTTGGCAAGGTCGTTGTATAGTTATTGCCTGTTTGCTTATACAAAACCTTGGCCTGCGTATTTTTTAACTGTGCAGACTTAAATGTTGTATTGGCAGGCAGATCATCAACTAAAAGCACCATTTTCTGTGCCTGACCATCGATCATCACATCCACTGGTTTTGCCGCTTTTTTACCTTGATTGGTTATGGCCAAAGTATAGTTAAGGTCATAGCTGGCATTGGCTGATGGCTCAAAAGTTTTCTGGACAACCTCTTTGGTTGCAACCAGTTGTGGTCCATAGCTGATGGCACTATCTGTAGCCGTTGCTATTACACTATTATCCTCAACAAGTGTTGCTTTTAAAGGTAAATTTAACTGCTGACTTTCAGTCAATGTGGCACTTGCTGTTGCAACGACCCACAAATGAACGCTCTGGCCTACCGCCAAGGCAACATTGGTTGTCAGTTGTTGATCATCGGTGTCGAATTGACCGTTTTTATTGGTATCTACATAAATTTTAACGTTGCTTAGTTCATTTATTGTTAACGCTTCTAGTTGTACATTGACAGGCGCATTACTATTGTTGACTAAGGTATTTGCCCAAATAACACGGGTACTTGGTTCAATTTCCTGAACTGGTGGAGTAGTTAAAGCAATTGCGTAAAGAGCAGAAACATTGATTTCTACGGTATTTGAAACTGATTGTTGGGATTTACCATCGGGTGCAACATAAGTTGCATAGGCGATATTTTGGATAGAGCTACCCACTTCAGGCATATTCGCTGCATAACCGTACTGCGCTGACAATATTGATACTGTCAACGTTGATAACATGAATGTCATGTTATGGAATGCGTTAGATTGCTTCTGTTGTAGCACAGCGCTTACCCTTCAACTAAATAGTCTAAAAAATTCAAAAATTTATTTGAGATGAACACCTGCCTAGGCAAATGTTCACATCTCTAATTATTTGTTTTCATTTCAAGTGAATGAATAAAGCTTATGGTGTAAGTGGATTCACTTTAATCACAAACTCTAATGTCGCACTTGCATTTGGTGCTAAAGGCGACTGTTCTGCTGAAACAGTACCTGTATAGCCATCAACATAACTTGCTGTGTTTTGTAATGTTGCGCTTGTTGCAAGTGGAGACACACTTGTGATTGCTTTCAAGGTAGTGTATGACGGCGTATTATCGCTAATCACCACATTCGTTACGGTTGCATTACCTTCATTGGTCGCAACAATACGGTATTTCACACATTCGCCTGGTTTTGCACTAACAGTATTCTGTGTATAAGTTGCACCTGTACCCGTTGTACAATCAACCAGAGCCTGATCCTTAACCAGACGCACCTGACCTTCAGTCACTGTGGTTAAGTCAGTATTAGAAATACTTGCATGTGCAACACCACCCACACTTGTTGGATTAATGGTGAAGATAACTGAGCTTGGTGTTCCAGGGGTTGCATTGCTTGGTGCCTGAACCTTGATGAGTAAGTTCACGGAGGTATTACGTGTAATCGCTCCTGTTACCGCTGCTAAATCATTACCTGTAACCAAGGTATCGCCTGCATCAATGTTACCGTCGTTATTCACATCGATAAACAAGCTTGTTACCCATCCATTACCAGACTGATCGTTGGTCAAGGTAAATGGCAAGCTACCTGTTGTTGCACCTTCATCAATGTTACCTGTATTGGTTAAGGTATGTTTATAAACAACGGTACCACCTGGTGCAACCTGACCAATACGGTCATTTTGCAGGCTTAACTTACGGTCTGCCTGAACTGTAACCTTGTCCACCATCACATCGCTTAAGCCTGTCGCTGGCGAAGAAACCTTGAAGTAAACTTGTTGGTCACCAGCTGGCGCATTGGCAGGAGGCGTTACCACAGCAACAAGTTTAATATTGCTGCCACCATTAATATTACCTGTATTGGTTAATGGTGCGCCTGTTGGGTTGCCACTACCATCAGCCACATAGAATTTGACATCCCAGCCTGCTGGTAATGCGTGTGCAGGATCAATACCTAGATTGAAGTTATCACCTGTTACACCAGAATTATCAATTTGAAGTGGGAAATTCACAGCCTGATTCGGTTTAGTGCTACGAACGTCAATATCTAAACCAGTATCTTTACCAGATGCGCCAGCCACTGAACCAGTAGTATTTGAAGCATCACCATTATGTAAGTCAACTGTTGCAGGCGTTACCTGACTAATTACCAAGTCCAATTTATCTGTCTTGGTTGCATCAGACTTAGGACTTGTGGTTAAAATGGCTTTAATAGCAGATGATGTTGAATAACTTGCAGGTAATGTTACTTTTGCAACAAGGTTATACGTACCACCACTTGGGATAGAGCCTGTTGAAATAAATGGTGTTACACCATCAGCTTGATATAAGGTAACAATACTGCCTGCTGGTAAACCACCTGCCCCATCCGTACCTTTATCAACACTTACTGTAAATTCTTCACTCACATTACCCGTGTTATGAATAACGATTGGTTCACCACCTTGACCAGTGGCGCTAAATTCAGCAACTTCACCCTGCTTGATTGAAGCAATGACAATTTGGTTATCTTTTGCGGTTGCAGAAGTTTTTTCCGCATCTGCGTAAGCATCATTTTGGTTATCATTGATTGTACCTTTTTTGATGCTTAAGATATTTACGTCATTCGGGTTAGACGGCGTATCCCCTTCTGGACCTGATGGACCATCTGGGTCAACATATGCAGTGTTCCTGATCACGCCTGCTGGTGTATTTTGATCTACGCGAACCTTAAAGGTTAATGTACCTGTAGTGTTCGGTGCTAGAGTTGGAATCGTTAAGGTTACAGTACCTTTACCTGATCCTGAAGTGGTTTCAACAAACTTATAACCATCAGCATCAACACCATCAGTTTGTGCCACGCCAGCAAGTTTTGCAGAATTAGCAACATAAGTTAAACCAGCAGGTAACAAGTCCGTAACTGTAACATCAGTTGCTGTTGTGTTACCTGTGTTTTGGTAAACCAACTTATATTCAACTTCACGAGCGGTTGGACTAGCTTGGGTCGCATCAATCGCCGTTACGCTGGCAGATTTAATCACACTAATCACTGCACCGTTGGTAATTTTAACGGTGTCTGTATTTGTTGCTGTGAGTGTATTGTCTAAAGTACTTTGTGCAGTGATGGTTAATTTACCCAAATCACCAGCAGAAAGTGCAGCACCACCTGCACCAGTTGTTGGAGTGGTTGCCTGAACAATTAAGTTCACCGACTCACCTGCTGCCAAGGTAACACTTGTTACAGGAGTCTGGCTATCAGGAACACCATCCTTATTGGCATCAAGATAAACTTTTAAATTACTGAAGTCATATTGGTCACCAGAGGTAACATCCGCCACATTTACCGTGAACGTATCACTACCGTTACCCGTGTTGGTTAAGGTGTGTGATAAAGAAACCTGGTTGTTGGCATTGGCATTTGCTGTTCGGTCAGCAATCAACGTGAAACTTGCAACTGGCAATACTGTGGTGGTCACAATATTTGAAGATACAGTTTTAGTGTTTCCTGTGCTATCAGTATAGCTTGCAGATGCAATGTTACTGATATTTGTACCAGCGGCTGGTGCAGCGGCATGTGCAGATGAAATGAAAGCTGCGCTACCTGCAACCAAAGCAATAGAAGCCGCTAGCTGTGTGAGTTGTAGACGGTTTGACATTATTTTACCCCTTATATGTAAAATGCCAATTAGTTAGTTTTTTCACTATTTACACGTGTTTGAGCAGAAACCGTCACAGACTTTCCAGCAGGAAGTTCCTCAATGGTCCAACGCAATGCACGATAATCTTTCAGTGGTACATTCACCATTTGATTACTCTCTTTGCGTTTTAAAGGCATTGGGGCAAAATGTGTACCATCAGTACTTGCTTCAGCATTTTCTGGCTGAGACTTTGCCAAAAATTGTGTTTCTACAGGTATCGGTAAAGTCGCAGCCAGATTCTTGATTTTTCCAGTGGTGTTATTGGTATAGGTTGCCCGATACTCAATCACATCATTGGGTTTTACCTTGGTCACCAGCTTTGAAGTTGGTTTCCCATCAGTGCCTGCACTGATCAGGAAAGTTTTGAGTTCTACTGAAACGGGCTCTTTTGTCGTTTTAGGCTCAGCGAATACACTTCCAGCCAAAACAAGAACCGCAGTACCAAGCAAACATTTCTTGTACATATTGTTCAAATACGACATTCAATTATTCCTCGTCTTTTTTTATTTTTGAACATTACATTTACCATCCAAAAAAAAGTTAACCATTTTTTATGAAAATATATCAATAATCAACAAATTTATTTGATTTACTTCACACTTTTACAAAAAAAATTACATTACATCAAGCCAAAGCAACTTCCATACCATCTTTCCTCACCGAAGCCCTTTGCATGTTTTTCAACCTACCGATCTGTGATAGGTTCTGTTTACTGACTAACACAAAATCTTAAAGTTCCTGTGGCTGATGGTTTTAGCAAACCTGTTAAAGTCCATTCAAGAACTTCTCCAGAACGTGTTGCATTACAAGTATTTCCACTTGGTGTTAGGCCGCAACTTAGACTGCCAAAATTAGTACCAGTTGGTAAACTATCTTTTACTTTGACATTCTGTAGGTTCTTCACACTATTATTTTTATAGGTGATCTCATACTCCAGATTTTGCTGTTTTGTGGCTTCGTTATTCACTAAAAAGCCTAAAGAATCAGATGGAGTTGAAGAACAGCTGGTTACTGCACGTACTTTTTTTGTCAGTGTTAATCCTGCACTGCCAATAAGTGTCACATCCTGACGTTGTTGGGTTTTCTGGTCTGTGAGGTTTAATGCACTCACAGCATAGCTTGCCTGTAGCGTTCCAATATGCTGTGCACCAGCAAAAATATTGGTCGGTGCAAATACACGTTGTACAAGACAGATATCAGTGTTTGGTTGCAACAACACAGTACCTGAGGCTGTTGGATCAAACACTGTTTCACCTGTATCAACGGTACCGTTACAGTTGGTGTCTTGGTAAACCAATGCCTGCCAAGGTTGATCATTGTTTGAGTTTGATTGGGTTTGTTCCAACTTTGTTACCCAAACAGGGGCCTGGGTACTTAAACGGTGTGGATAATCAGTCACTTCACCTGCGGTAATGGTATGTTGTCCATCTTCTGTTAGAAGTACATTGAGTTTAACATCGGCAAAGTTATTGTTTGGATAGCTGGTCGCACTTGTGTTTGCTACCGTTATACTATCGGCACTGACAGAAATATATTCAGGTAAATTCTGCTGAACAATACAAAATGATGATGGTAATAAGCTTTGTTCAATTGAGAAAGTATAATCACCATTTGCACTTGTCACTGTTGAAGCTAATTGTGTAGTACTACAGTTATTCAAACGAATTGTACTATTTGCAATCCCAACTTCACCTGCATCTTGTATGCCATTATATGCTTTACTCACATCTAATGTTGTTCCGCTATTATCAACAAATACTCGTCCAGTAATATCAACGTAAATAAGCTTAGTATTTGTAAAAGTACAGGTAATATCGGCGCCTTCTTTTATGCGAACAGCGGGAATCGTCACAATATTATTTACACGCGTCCAAAAAGTACCTGTATTACCTGTTACACCGCTATTTGCATCTACACAGCTGACACCTGATAAGACATATCCTGCTAAAGTACTTTCTGTAAAAGAAACATCTGTATTCAATGTTTGCGCCCAAAGCTGTTGTGCAGAGGTTGCTGTGGTTCCTGCTGTGACTGTAGTTACAGAATCCGTGGTAACTGCTGTTGTATTATTTACAAGATTGCTAAGATTAATATAGTTAAACGTACCCGTCCCATTCACAGAGTTTTTAGCAATTTTAATTTTTGCACCATCTATAATGTGAATACTGACAGGAACACCTGTACCTGTGACTGTGTCATAGTTTGCAGTCGAACAATTCCCACTTAAAGACAAACCAATTGGTCCATAACCCCCCGGAGGTAGCTCACTTCCGGCAGAATAGGTGTTACGGTTAACAATACGATAGCTAATACGGTGATAACCAGCACTAAGAGTAGTTGCTGTTGATATTACGCCTCCAGGTACATAACCATCTACAAGCGTTACAGCAACACCATCAACCATGATATAAGCACCATCATCCACACCAACGCTTGTATTTCCAACACAAAAAGTGACTGCTTGTGACGTTGGAATGTATACGCCCGTTGTAAACTCCCATGCTCTACGGTTATCCCCAATGTCAGGAACACTAATGTTATTTAGTTGAACTGTTGCATTTGCATCCGAACTCATGTTGGTAATAATTCTTTGAATCATTGCAGAAGCAGTTGTACTTGATGCTCCATAAGTTGAATCACTCGTACCATTATTACCAGAAACTAAGTATCCACCTGTTGGGCTGGCTTGGTTCAATGGCCATGCACTCAAGATTGGTGTGCCTTCATCAGCAAAATCACCGACTTTTGCAGTTCCCCCAGTTCCTTCATAACCCACCCAAAATGCACCATTAGGTCTGTATTCATTTTGCTGATTAGTTCCCCATACTTTATAGAGTGTCTCTCCTACACCACTACCTGGGTTAAACTCATCACTATAAGCTTTAACTGTTGCCTGTTGTGCAGTTCCTAGTACCGCATTACTCATCGTGGCGTAAGTAACCAATAATTGCTTCGTTGCACCATTTGCCATACTACTACCAAGGTCACAATTCCAGTTATTGCCACTTTGTAGACAGGCTGAACCACCTATCACACTTACAGAACTGACGTTAACTCCTGTTTGTGGTGCTGCAACATAGGTTGCTTTTGGATTGGTTGCACTATCTGGCCCTTCATTTTTAATATTGATGGTTTGTGTACCAACTCGTCCTCGTACAATCGTTGGTAAATCAGAAGTAATTGTAAAACGAGCTTCTTTGATAACTGGGTCTGGTGTAATTGCTGTTGGGTTAACGATCACGGCATTAACAGAACTACTCACTGGCGTATTTGATGAGGTTGACTCTATCGTTGCTGTATTGGTTAACGTACCTGCTGCGGTTGCTGTACCCTGAATCGTGATTATACAGGTTGCTGTTGTTGCACCTGTAAACAGTCCCGAAACTTTCCAGCCTGCGGTATTATCGCCTGTTAATGTAGGAGTACAGGAAGTAGTAACAGGGCTTGAACCTCCTGTACCTTGTGTCGTAGCTGGTGTTCCGACAATAGAAACATTTTTTAAACTGACTGGGAGTGTGTCATTAAAAGGTAAATTTACAACTGTCCCACCCAATGTTGCACCTGATGGCGTATTATTGGTAATAGTTAATTGATATTGCATCAATGAATTAACAGGAACATTATCCAATTGTGTCCGTACGAATGTTCCTGTGTTGCCTACACGTTGAGCTTTAACTAGAGCGATGTCGCTATCAACGTCCATACTTGAGATACCAAAAAAGAATGAATCAGCGGCGCTATCTATCCAGGTACCTCTACCATCACCTCGTATATACATATCAAAAACTAAAGTTGTAATTCCTTTACCTTTAATATAAATACTACCGCTTGCTCCACCTTGATCACTTGTTGCACCCTTTGTAGATGCATTATTCGTAATATCATTACCAATCACTGATAATTCTTTACTACCAGCTAAGCGACTAAGCACTGGTAGTGAACTTAAATTACTACTAACCAATGTAAATTCTGCACTATAACCTAAACCGCCTACAACAGCCCCCCCCATCCCTGCTGCCTGCAATATAGGATTAGTTACAGGTCTATTAAAATTAACCTGAACCCTACCAACATAAACTCTGTTTGTAGTCGATACATTCAATGCTGCAAAACCTGTAGCCTTGATAAACATTGCTACGCCATAATTGGCAGTAGTATCAGATGAACTGCTGCCTGCTCTAATACCACCATTGGTACTATAACACCCAGAGCCATTTGTACATCCAGTTGGAGCGTTTTGTAATGAGGCAGCGAACATATTATCTCGCCCACTGCCAATCGATACTAAGGGTTGAATTACATTGGTTGCTTCTACTGTTGCAGCTGTGCCCGCACCACCTATCATTAAATTAGGTCTATTAGTACCAATAGATCCTTGATAAGACGCCGAATTAAAAGCGGAATTGGTTATCGTATATGTAGCAGTAGTAAGCGGCGCATAATCAACATAATTGTTATCACTTGGATTGTTGGCATTTAACTTAAATGTTGTTACAACTGGCCCTGCTGTTGGACCCTGCCCAGACCCTGAGCCTGAAAAAATCTCAATCGTTGGCGGTGCAGCCAATACATTTTGGCTACACATCAAACAACTTAAGATAAACAAAACCAAAGTATATATATAACTAACTTTATGATTCATCATGCTGTAATTAGAGGTATTCTTTTTCATTTTTTGCTTACTGACCCACATAGCGCACCCCGAAATTAAATTCATAACTTTGGTTTGCAGCCACACTATTTAATGTTCCTGAAACCGCGCCAGCATTACCAACTGTAGGAGCCGTCATACTACTACATGATGTGCAGATAGGCGATTGAGATAAAACTGTATAGGCAGGCGTCATGTCTCTAAAGGTAAATGCAGTACTCATAGCAGTAGCACTTGTATTGGTTAAAATCACCTTATACAAAACACATTGACCTTGGCCATTTGCTTGTTTACCGATATTGAGACTATTTGTTGTATAGGACTCATCAGCTGTGCCATTACAATCAAAATCACGTGCTTGCAACTTACTCAACTTCAATTGTCTCTGATTCACTGTAGTTACATCAGTAATTGATGCCAAAACTTGACCATTGGCATTATTCGTTAAATTAATCGTGGTGGTATTCGCTTGGGCAATATTATTTGCTACAAGATTTTTAACCTGAAGCAATAATTTGACTTGTGTATGTGCTGCTAATTTTCCACCTGGCAAGTCAGCTAAACTTCTCATCACCAAATCCCCAGCATCAAAAACACCATTTCCATTTACGTCATAGAAAAGAGTGCTGTTAAACTCAACCTGATCGTTATTCGAAAGAAAACTATAGTTACCTGTATAATCAACATCAGTATTATTGGTTAAAAGATGACTATAAATGACGGTGCCTAATGGCGAGACTTGTCCACGAAAATTTGGCGTGAATTCTACTTTAGCTACAGAATTGACACTTTGAATAGTAATCGCATCCATAATAATATCTTGGCTCGGATTACTACTATTATTACCACTTACAAAACTTGTAGAAAGAGCGCGGAAATAGATCGGTGTAGTTACACTACTGTTCAATTGATCCACTTCAACAACAGCACAGATTAACTGACTCTCACCATTATTCAGATAGATGGTTTTACCTGTTTCGCTACCCATGACATTACAGTTTGAACCATTTCCAGAAACATAAAAACGAACACGGTTCACGCCATTAGGCAAAGTTAAGCTTGTAAAATTACTCGTCGAGTTCGCACTAAGTAAATATTCAGTTCCAATACCAGTATGGCTCACTTTTAATGGAAATATTGCTTGCCCACCCGCAACAGGATTGGTACTTGTTGCGGCAATCACGGTTTTCCACGGATTACCAGCATTATTAACATTCCCATTACCCAAACCATTGTTTTCAGGACTATTCGTCAAATCAACTAAACGTGCTACCGTTGTGGCAAGTAAATTACCCTGATCTTTAATCAAACTCGTTTTGCTAATATCACCTAAAGACTGAGCTTGAGGTGAAACTTCGAATGTCGTATCAGTCGTTACAGCATAACTACTAGGTAAACGTACTTTAACAACGATTGGTAAATTTACGCCTGCGGATAATAAACCTGTATCAGGAATACCATCTCCATTGCTATCTAATAAAGGGGTTACGCCATCTGCACGATAAAATTCAATTTGGCTACCTGTCGGAAATGTACTGTTAGTTAAAGTGAGGTTAAAACGATCTGTGGTATTCCCTATATTCCAGACATAGTTGGTAAATTTAAGTTCACCACCCTGGGGAACCGCACTGGCCGTAATGGTATTGGTATTATCACTGACGTTGCTTGCACTACCATTCATTTTGACAGCATAGACTGGAGCAACATTTACAACTGCTGTATTACTTGTGTCTGTCGTTAGCCCTGTTACATTAATGACGTTCTCAATTTTCCCTGCAATGCTTTTATTAATTTTTACATTAAATTCGATATAGCCAATCGTATTCGCTGGAATATTGGTTAGGGTTGCGGTAACAACATTCGAGGTGACACTATAATTAATTCCTGTTGGATCGGCTGTTCCCCCCACTGCATCATATACAGTTACGCCATTCCATTTACCAGTATTTACTTCATAGGTTAAATTGCTTCCTAACGTGTCAGTCAAGGTTGCCGTTGGTACAATTGTGTTTGTTGGATTTTGATAATCCAGACGTATGGTGACCACATCACCATTTGCAGCAGTGATTTGAGAGAATTTTTTACGCACCACCAGAGTTGACTGGTCAGTTACAGTTGCCTTGTCAACATTGCTATTTGTTCCACTCGCGCCATTCGCAGATGTCACCATCAAAGTTAAATTTGCAACTTTTCCTGTGGTAATCGTATTCGGTATGCTTGCTGCAACAATTAGTCCAACTGACCGACCTGCACCCAATGTATAACCTGTAATCGCTGATCCATCGGGAATACCATCATTATTGGCATCCAGATAAACCATCAGGCTACTATTCACAAAATCAAAATCATCACCAGTGGGATTATTGCTTACAGTGAAAGTATATTGATCTGTCTCATTACTGGTGTTGGTTAAGATATGGTTAAAATAAACTGTCTGTCCCGCCACTACTGTTTTGTTATTGGCTGCCACCAAATTTAATGAGTACACAGGCAAAATCGTGGTTTGGACAAGATTTGAACGCGCCACCTGTACAACCGTTGAGCCCTCTTCGCTATATTCACCAACTGCCATGTTACTGATGATCGAGTTGGTTGCAGCCCAGGCCGATTGCTGGACCATCAACACGCACAGCAAGGTCAAGACCCAATTAAACAGTTTTGGGCGGTTATTATTTAGTGTATTGATCATCTTCATGCTCTAATATCCGCTCTGTTTATGGGCTTACCCGAATAGAAAAGTACATGGAAGCCTGCCCTTGTGGTGTAAGCGATCCCACACTGCCTGCAATTTGATCGTTATTTACAGCGATTGTGCCTTGACTAATAGATGGTGGTAAACCACTACGTAATTGGCTGTAAGCAGGCACAATATCATTAATCACAATATTACTAGCTGGGGTGGCGCCCTCATTTTTAATGGTTAAACGATAGCTCACACATTGATTTGGTTTTACTTGAAGTGGTGTGCTTCCATAGGTTGCACTGCTTACCGTAGCTAAAGTTAAGGCACAGTTTTCATCTTTCGCCTGCTCTTTGGTCAAACGTAACTGGGTTGGATCTACCGTGGTCAAGTCAGTGTTTTGTAAATCATCCAAGGTCAGCCCCTGAATGGTATTGTTTGCTTTCACCACAATATTCGCCACACTAGACATACCATTGGTTGCCGTTGTTGGTGCCTGGACTTTTAAGAGAAGTTGAATTGAAGCTTGCGGCGCTAAACCACCCGTAACCGTAGATAAGTCATTAATGAGTGGATCAGTTGCATCAATCACGCCATTATTATTGGCATCATGATACAAAGTATAAGTAAAGGTATCATTTGGGTTTTGCGGAATAACACTAAACGTGATCTGGCCTACTGCATTCCCCTCAACCACAGTTCCTGTATTCTTTAAGGTATGTAGATAGACAACTGTGCCACCAATATTGACCCGACCCTGCCGATCATTTGCCAGTGTCATTTGTCTCTGGATAATATCAACTTGGTCCTTAATACTATCCGCCTGTGCATTCATTGGGGATTTTATCGCAAACCAAATAGGAAGATTAGCCAAGTCTGTATTAGTGGGAACAGTGACAACAGCACAATATTTTTTGGTTGCACCCGCTGCTACATTGCCAGTACTGCTGATTACATTTCCTAGGCTTTGGCAATCATCACTCGTATCATAGAATTTCACTATCCACTGGGCAGGCAAACTGGTACTGATATTATTGACATCAATTTCAGCAACCGAAGCATATAAATTATAGCTATTCGTTACCGTACTCTTATTCTCTACAACCAAAGGAAATACGGCTGTTCCACCCCTAACTGCTGATTTATTTACCCATGCCTGTCCACCAGGTGATGTAACAGCACCTATACCAGTTCCTGAACTATCATTATTGTACAAGTCACTAGAACCTGCGGTATTGGTATTGTTTAATCGATTACGAGTACTATTGGTAATTGCTGTATCTGTAACTGAAGTTGCCTTAACATCAAAATCTAGTATTTCATTAGTCGCTGTAACACAATTGGCAGGGAAATAAACACCAAGCACAATTTTTTTCGATGCGCCTGCTGCCATCGAACCTGTATCAATAATACCGTCAGCATTACTATCTGTCAGTAAAGTACGCCCATCGGACTGGTATAAGCGTGTGACTGCACAACTTGGGACATTTGCACTTTTTGTAATGTTTAAATTATAGCTGTCTGTCGCCTGTCCTGTATTCCAAACATAATTATCAAACTGGATTTCTTTGGCTGCACCAGTAAATGTGTTTGATTTGGTGAGCAAGTCATTCGTTCCTCCATCAGTATTTCCAACAGAAGAGTTATTCAGTATCACCCCTAAGGTTTGCTGAACTGTAAAAATAACGGTATTGGTTGATGTATCTTTTAACAAGGTAGTTGTATTATTTTTATACTGTTTATAGTTAGCAGTGTTATTGATTTTTTCCGCTGCATTTGGATTAACTTTTACCTTAAAACTAAATGTACCTTTGCTTAACGCAGTAATGCCTGTGAGTTTAAATTCCACCTCACCACCCTCATATTTATAGTTCATAACTGACTCAGCAGTACTGCCTGCTTCATTGTCATTATCTACATCTGTTAATGTACTTGCGCCATTATTCCAAATAGCTGTTCCAGCTTGGTAACTTACACTGCTCGGCAAAGTATCACGGACAAATAGTTGACCTAGTGCAGTCCCCGTATTGTTATAGGTAAATGTATAGGTAACTTCTGTGCCTGTTTTACCTGTACTGATATTTTGAGATTTTGTGACCTGAATAACCGCATCATCAACCACTTTTGCAACATCTGAGACAGTGGCAGACACATTACCTGAATCAAGTTGACTGGTTGAAGTTAAAGTAAAGTTTGCAACATGACCTGCGCTAATGCTGTTGACTGGAATACTTCCCACCACAACCACAGCCACAGACTCACCTGCTTCTAAATTCAGAATTGCATTATTGAGTAAATTATTATTGTCATCAGGCTCACCATTTTGATCCCGATCCGCATAAACTGCGATATTTTCTAGATCAAACTGGTCATTTGTAAGTTGATTCAGTGTAATTTTATAGCTATCAGCAATATTTCCCGTATTGGTGAGTACATGAGGAAAATTGAGTTTACTGCCAATAGTTCCGATATTCTGCTGATTGCTTTGCAGGCTCAATGAGTAAATAGGCTGAACTGTGAGGATAACGGGATTGGAGTTGATGACTTGCAAGTTGCCTTGCTCATCATAAAAGTCACCACTCGCTATGTTAGTAATGCTGCTTCCCGCCTTGGGTTGAGCAAAAACCACAGGGCTATAAGTAAAAATAAATAAACTAAGACAGCAGGCAAAAGAAACTCGTGAAATAACACTTCCCTTGAATCGACTTACCATATCCAATAACCCACTAAAATCATAAAAATAAATTCTTGTTGATGATTTTTTAACCAAAATACTACAGAAAGCCAACTTTTCATACAAAAATGTAGCAAGTCTATTGGTTTTTATCAAAAAAACCAACCAACACTCACTTAATTTTAAATCAGAGACCAAAAACACACTATTTATTATTAAATTCCGATTTTAAGTTAAAGTTTAGAAGAATCCTATCACAATAAAAGCAAATATTTTATCTCTTTCAACACAGAAAATGACCTAGATGAATACTGTCAGTTTGAAGCATAAAACAAACATTCACTGCATAAAAATGTCATATCAATCATTAGACCTCCTGCAAAAGTAAAAACTGCCTCAATATAGATTTCTATTTATGGGGTCTTATCTGGAAAAAAGGAAAGGTTTGATGGAAGATTGGGCTAGGTTTTGTTTGATCCTAGACAAAATAATGGACAGCACTTCCGTCTAAAGATAACCTAACTTTAATCTTTGGAGATTCAAGAAATGGCTAAACGTTTTAGTCCTGAATTTAAACAGCAAGCGATTGATTATGCACTTTCAAACTCACACGAGCCTATAGCTGCAATCGCCCAGAAATTAGGTGTGGGTTATTCAACTTTAGACAAATGGATTCGTGAAGCCAATCCAGTGGGTTCAAGCAAACGTCAACTTTCACCAGAACAACAGCGGATCTTGGAATTAGAGAAAGAAGTCAAACAGCTCAAGGAAGCCAATGACATCTTAAAAAAAGCGCATGTGTACTTTCTAACAGATCATGCCTAGAAAAGTACACGGTAATTCAAGATCTAGATATGAATGAAGTCACCGTATCTTCTGCCTGTAAATACCTAGGTGTCAGCACTTCAGGCTATTATGCCTGGCGAAAACGTCAAGCCAATCCAGCACAGAAATATAATGACTTAAAAGCCGTATATTGGCAGCATCATGCACGATTGGGGGCACCTTCATTAGTACATGACATGCATGATTTAGATTACAACATGAGCGAACGTACTATTGGAAGGATGCTAAAAAAGCTTGGTTTACGTAGCAGGATTGCACGTAAATACAAGCATACGACTGATTCAAACCATCGTTTGCCTACAGCACCCAACTTGTTGGATCGTCAATTTACGGTCAATGAACCCAATAAGATCTGGACAACGGATATTAGTGTGCCGCAGCAAGCGGCGTAAGAGATGAGGGTATGGCCCCTCGCTATCGGCTTGCAGGAGCAGGTAGCAAACCACCATAAGCGGCTTGGATCAAAAGTCCCGGTCGTGAGCGTTATGGAAAAGGCGTTGTAAAGGCGTCAGGTAAGAATTAGGAAGGCGAACAACAGTGAACTGCCGTTCAAGTGTCGAAAGTACTCAAATGACATCAAAACCGGGGATGGATGTTGCCCCGCGATTAGTTTGGCCGTTACCTGCTTACGGGCCATTCGGTGTCCGGCGTAGAGGCAGCGCGATCCTAATTCAGGCTCTTATGCTGAACTGTGGGAACCTTCGGTGGCGATGTCAAGCGAAAGGCACAAGCTCAAAAGGCAAGGCCGACAATAGCAATGCGCCACCAAGGGGCGGAGCAGCTCGTAGTAGTGTTGAAGTTACCGTAATAGTAATGGAGCGAAGGGGCTGCATTATCCCGGTCTGCGGTCTTGTCAACTGTACAAGCAGGAGGAACAAGGCTTTATGACCAAACCATTTAACATTCCTAAAGCGTTAATTTGGGAGGCATTCAAAAAAGTCAAAGAGAATGGTGGCGCCTCAGGCGTCGACCATGAATCTATTGAGCAATTCGAAAACCATTTAAAAGGTAACCTGTATAAGCTATGGAATCGACTTTGTTCAGGCAGTTATTTTCCACCGCCAATCAAGGGTGTGCCGATTCCAAAGAAATCAGGTGGCGTACGTATGTTGGGTATTCCGACAGTAGGGACTGTTCTAAATTTTGTGTAAGTACTTAATTTTCATTTATCCTTCAGAGGATAATTACAAAAGGTACTTCACATGGATGAAGCAACAATCAAAAGTATGGCTGCCGAATTGGCTAAAGGTCTAAAAACACCAGAAGACTTAAACCAAATGACAGCAGTCTTTAAAAAATTCATGATTGAAACTGCACTCAATACTGAACTTTCAGACCATCTCGGTTATGAAAAGCATCAGCCCAAGAAAGGCTCAAATAGCCGTAATGGGTTTAGTTCTAAAACCATTACAACTCAAGATGGACAACTGGCTTTAGATATTCCCCGTGATCGAGAAGGTTCATTTGAGCCACAAATTATAAAAAAGCACCAAACACGCATCACCAGTATGGATGACCAAATCCTCTCACTGTATGCAAAAGGAATGACTAATAGGGAAATTGTAGCCTTCTTCAAAGAAATGTACGATGCCGATGTGTCAGCATCTCTCATCAGCAAAGTTACCGATGCTGTGATTGAGCAAGTGACTGAGTGGCAAAATAGAGCCTTAGATAGCCTTTATCCTGTTGTCTATCTTGACTGTATTGTTGTCAAAGTCCGTCAGCACTCCAATGTGATTAACAAGTCCGTATACCTTGCTTTAGGCATCAATATGGATGGGCAAAAAGAATTACTGGGTATGTGGATTGCTCAGACAGAAGGTGCCAAATTCTGGCTGTCAGTCATGACAGAGCTAAAAAATCGAGGAGTACAGGACATTCTTGTTGCCTGTGTAGATGGATTAAAAGGCTTCCCTGACGCGATAGCCTCTGTTTACCCTCATACTGATATTCAACTGTGTATCGTGCATGTTGTACGCAATAGCCTGAGATTTGTAAGCTGGAAAGACTACAAAGCTGTTACGTCGGGTCTGAAAGCGATTTATCAGGCAAGTACAGAGGAAAATGCTTTAAAATCCCTAGACATCTTCTGTGATCAATGGAATCACCAGTATCCCAAAATTGGAGAATCCTGGCGGGCCAATTGGGAAAATATCCGAACGATCTTTAGCTATCCAGCCGAAATACGTCATGCAATTTATACAACAAATGCGATTGAGTCGTTGAATAGCGTAATACGCCATTCAACGAAGAAAAGGAAAATCTTTTCATCTGATGACTCAGTAAAGAAGGTCATTTACTTAGCAACATCAAATGCTGCGAAGAAATGGACGATGCCAATTCAAAATTGGCGTTTAGCAATGAATTGGTTTACGATTCAGTTCGATGATCGATTAAAAGATCATTTATAAAAAATGGAACTTACACAAAATAATTTACAGGCTC
>NZ_JAKTHZ010000013.1:0-17473 GCF_027854645.1 Acinetobacter sp. AOR41_HL
TTTTTATTATTCGTCTGTATTCAAACAATATTTTTTACAAGAACAATCCAACGGTGGATGGCTAAGTCACGCCTATAAAAAATAAACCTTTTTATATCTGCTGGTGATTGTGCATTGCATTGAACATGCGGGAAACAACCATGACTGAATTAAGCAAACCCAAAATCATACCCATTGAACACCGTCCACAAAAATCCAAGCTCTTTATAAAATGTGTGATCTTACCCATCGTGATCTTTCTCATCGTTGCCAAAATCTTCTCTTTTGGTGCTTTCGGTTATATCTTCTTTGGCTTTGACCTGTTCTGGTTTGTGATTCTTTACTATCTTTATGAATATGGAAATACCTACTTTGACGGGATGACTGAACAACTCAAGCGTCAAGGAGAAACTTTTAATTATCAAAACCGTGGTGTCTGGATTAACAGCCAAGATAAAACCATTATCCTGTTTGATCAGCCTGATCAACGCCTCGTGAAATATCCCTTTGATTACATCACCTCCGTTGGACACTACAACTTAGTCGAAGATAATTTTAGAACCACGACCACTGTGATCAGCAATCCAATGATGGGAACGCATGTCAATCAACAGGTCCATCGCACACCGATGAAACGTGAGTTCCAAGTCAATATTGGCACACGAGATCCATTCAAACCGAATTACAGCCTAAAAGTTCTATTTCCATGGCGTAGTCCACAAATGGCCAGTGAAATCCGTCAATTATTATCGGCTGATCATTATCAATAACAACAATATAAAAATTTAAGGCAGTCAATCATGATGATTTCAAAATCGTTCATGCCATCAGTTCTAATGATGGCAATCAGTACAGCAATGGTCGGGTGTGGCGGTGGTTCGGGAGGAGAGTCCAGTTCATCCAATGGTGGTGGAACGGAAAATCCTAATAATGGCAGTACCAATCCTAAGCCTGTAACTTGTGCTGAAACTCAATATCTAGAAGAGGGGACATGTAGAAATAAGGCGCCGCAGAATATTCAGGCATTCTCATTGAGTAACCTGATCCAAGGTCAAAGCTATCCATTATCGCTGCAAACAGATCAAGGTCTAGTAGTAACGTTTAGCAGTAACACACCCAACATCTGTAGTGTAAGTGGCGGTGAACTTAAAGCGCATAAAGTCGGTCAGTGTAATCTGGTATTGACACAGGCAGGGACGGCAAAAGTTCTAGCACTGAATAGCAGCATGACCGTCAATGTGAGTTGTGCGGCTGAGCAATATCTAGAAAATAATGTGTGCGTGAATAAGCTCAAGCAAACCATTACCCCACTAAAAATCAAATATATCCTGACGGAGAGTGTGTATTCACTGGATACGGAATCCAGTGCCAAACTACCTGTCACGATTAGCAGCCTTTCTTCATCAACCTGTACGTATAGTCTGGGAGAACTCAAGGGGATTGGTGCGGGGGCATGTACCCTTAAACTCACCCAGGAGGGTGATACCAAAACACTGGCAGCAGAGAGCCTGACCATCAGTTTTGATGTATTTAAAGCTTCATCTATGAGCGAGGCACCCGATATCAACAACTGTTATGCAGGCAAGCTCAGTGCAAATTTTAGAAATGAATTTTTAAATGAAATCAATACGGTTCGTGCCTTGCATGGGCTGCCAAGTATTACATACGACTATGCCCATGAAGATGAGATGATGCAGACGGCGCTGATTCTTGCTGCAAACAACATCTTGACCCATTACCCAGAATCAAACACAAACTGCTATTCAGATATTGGTGCGGTAGGTGCAAGGACCAGTAGCCTTGAGATGGGGGTGAGACAGAATAAGAATGACTATTCACCTGCCGAAAGCATTACCAATATGGTGCATGATAAATTAAACCTTTTTGCTGGAGATGTGGGACATCGACTCTGGATGCTGAATCCTTTCTTACAAAAATCGGCGTATGGTTCAGTTAATGCGCCATCATTTAAAGATACCCGATTCCCTTATGTGGTCGGTACGTCCTACAAAGTGGTTTATCCCTTCGACAATCCAACCACTGCACCACTCGGTGTGATTGCCTATCCCTACCACAACTATCCAGCCAAATATTATATGGCGGGTTCAATTCTCTCGATTTCAGTTTTAACCGATCAAAAGAATTTCTTTGCCAATCGAAATGTGGATTACGCCAAAGCCACTGTTGTAGTCACTGAACGAAGTAGTGGAGCTAAACAGAAGATCAGCAATATACGCTATGAAAATATCGGTGTTCCCAACCATATCCAATTTAACTTCGACGATTTGAAACTGAACGTGATCTACGATGTCAAACTCAGCAATGTCTTGGTGAATGGTCAGCCTAAAGAATATTCCTACTGGTTTAACGTGAATGATCGGTAAGCGAAAATAAGGACAACAACAAAATGAGATGTATGATTAAAGAATTTCTTGTCACGAGTATCTCGCTGCTCATGATACACACCGCGACGGCTCAACCTATTTCTGCCTCATCTTTAACACTGGAGCAAGGCTTATCCTGTCTGGATTGGACTGAAAATGAACAATCTTTTAATAACCAACTGGCGTTGGGTGACAGGGCAGATATACCAACACCAGCGATCGCCAAACTTCAGAAACAATTTCAAAAGCAATATAGCAAGCAAGAGACGACCATTATCGATGATTCAGACGATGAAAATTTCTGTCAGGACTGCCCTGAAACAACCGTCTATCGTCCTAGAAACAAAAGCAATCCGATTCAACGCATTGAGACCTCAATGCATGTCAGTGTTGCAGGAGCAAGTACATCGATCTATCGTCGAGATGACATCGCCACAACTAAACAAAAAATTGAGAGCGGATTAAATATTAAATTCAGTCGCCATACAGGGCAGCAATTCAAAAGCTTTAAACAGCAGTGGGATAAAGCTTCTATGCATGATGATCAAAATAGAAGTAAAACCCAAAAAGTCTTTCAGCAATATCCACATTTAAAGGTCTTTAATGGCGAAGTCTTCCAAAATCAAAAGATCTATACACCCAAACAGATTTATATTTATAGCCAGCCCTATAAACGTGACACTTCTTATCTGAATGATATGATTGCTTTTATCAGTCTTTATGACAACCCAGTCAATTCTTCACAACACATTTTACAGTGTGGCTTTATTGACAATGTGTTTTAACTTCCAAATAAATAAAGAGTCAAATCAAATGAAAAAATTAATATTCGCAGGATTATGTTTAAGTCTTTCAACACTAGCTTGTGCTGGTGCAAAAGAAAGCCTAGTAGGAAAGCGTCTGGTCTTAGATTTGCCAGATACCGAATGTGCGGGATTATCTTTTGCCAAAAATGGTAAGGACGCAGCAATGTATGCCGAAATGGGGCAATGCCAAGATCCTTTACCACTTCGAGTAAAATGGCTAGATGACAAGACCTTTATTCTAATTGAGAAAGTACGAACGAATAATATTTCTCCACCACGTAGCTATTTATATAAAGTTCAAAGCGTTAATCAGCATTATGTAAAATTGACCCAGATATGGACGGGGTGGGGAGATTCAAAAGACGATACGCTAGGCTATTATTTTAAATAGCTTGATCTAAGGTAGGCTAAATATATAAAGCTAAAGCGATAATTGACCAGAGGTTTTTAAAACATGAATTACTACGCAGAGGATCCCTTCTAGATAATTTAAACTAGGAGGTAATATGCAAAAGCTGAAATTTCAGTACCAGCGCCCTGTAAAAATCGATCCTAATGATGGTATCCGAAAACGATATCCCCATATGAGGAATGCTTATTTTAAAAAGTTCAGTACATATCCAGAACGTAGTTTCTATTTTTTTCATTTGATCGAATATAAGGATTATCCTTTAAAACTTCGTGTTGCACGAGGTTCTGGTTTGCCAGAAGAATGGGATGATCTTCCATCTTCAGTCTACAAGGTAGCTAAAAGCTGGAAGCATAATTCCAAAAGAAAGCATCAGTACTTTAAAGAGGATGTTGCCTAAAATTTATTTTATCTAAAAATAAAGGAATAGTTTTTCCCTTATTTTTTGCTTAATGCCGAATTTAATAATTACATACTTATCTAGCAGTAGCGGATGATTTGACGACTGTAGAAAACTTAGCTCAAATTTAGCTTAATAGCTGCCCTAAAAAATGGGTAAGTATTAGATAGATCGGATTTGAGCTTATTCATACTCCTTTTGCTGATATTGGTAATATAAAAGCTTATTTTCAATAAAAAACACATCATAATACCCCCTTGCCTTTTAACCACAAAAATATTGAAGTTATTATTTAGAAGCAATTAATAGAAAAATAAACAAATCTTTTTTAAACAAGCTACTAATAAAAATATCTCCATCGAAAATAAAGTATAAAAATTCAAAAACCATTTAATAAAGTATCAATAGAGTTAAAATACATATAGCTTACTTTTAATTTTAAAGAGGAATACAAGAAATAATTTCTTGTATTCCTGTTATAAGATTGGGAGAACCAAGTTGATAATTTCACCCATTTCTTTGGATCTATTAATTTAAGTTTCGACTTTACTTATTTGAGCTTAGCCATTTGGTCGAGTCACAATCGGGAAAATTGAATCTGGACGTTTAAACATTGCAAAGAATTTTCCAATTTTCAGTGGATTACCTTTGACTTTACTGTCTTTAGAAAGCAGGACTTTTACCCCTTCTATTTGACCTGTAATCATTTTTAGATATAAGGGCTTGGTTAAGGTTAATGTAGGGCAATCCAATGCCAAATCTTTACTTTCATCATAACGCTTAAACTGCATGACTGAGTTTTCAACCCATAATGAAAAATGCTCTTTGGTATCCGACAAAACCAGATTGATACACTGGTTTTCATTTTTTAAATTTTCCACATCTAAATTTGTCGCCATAGCTTCAAGAAATCTTTCAGTTGGTGTATGAATCAATAAATCACTCGGATCAGAAGTATTTTGTAGGGGTACATTATTTTGTAGCTCTTGAGCGCCCACCAAAAAGAAATTACGCCAAGTTGAAGCCTCAGCAGCATAGCCCAATTGACGATAAGTATTCGCCAATAAGTCTTTTGCTTGTTGGTTTTGAGGGTTATTCAACACAATATGTTTTAAAATCTCGGCAGCCCATCTATAGTCAGCTTGAGCGTAGGCATCCCGCGCATTTTTCAATGCATTGTTCTCCCCACCTGCTAACTCAATATATTTTTTTGCAACAGCTTTAGGGGGTAATGGATCTAAATTGGAAGGATGGGCATCGAACCATCCCATATAATATTGGTATACTGCTTTTACATTATGTTTTAGGGTTCCATAATAGCCATGAGCATATAGTTTTTGATCAAGTGCCGCTGGAAGCTTAATTTTTTCGGCAATTTCAGCGCCATTAAAACCAGAGTTCATATATCTCACCGTCTGATCATGCGTGAACTTATAAACATCTCGCTGGGTTTTAATAAAATCTTGAATATTGTCATTGCCCCAGACAGGCCAATGATGCTGTGCAATCAATACATCGGATGCTTTGGCATGCTGCATTGCTTGGTCTAGATAGCCCACCCATTTTAAGGCATCACGGACTTTAGCACCCCGAAGGGTATAAAGATTATGCATGGTATGAGATAGAATTTCTGCGCCGTTATAAAGTTTCAATGATGGGATAGAGAACGTTAATTCTGCTGGTGCTTCTGAACCCGGCACGTTATAAAACACAAAATCCAAGCCATCAACCGTCATTTTCTGTTCTGGTTGAGTGATCAGTTGTGTAGGCTCAAGGATGCCCATTTTTCCCACAGCAACAGCCTTACCTAAACCTGTATCCACCAATCCTTCCGCATTTTTAGGTAGAAAAGTTCCATACATATAAGTCGCACGACGTATCATGGCTGAACCTGCCATCACATTTTCACTGGTCGCTTCTTCCATAAAGCCTTTTGGCGCAATAATTGGAGTTTTTCTAGCGTTAATTTCTTCGCTAGAAAGAACGCCTAATGCACCACCAAAATGATCGATATGGCTATGGGTAAAGATAATGGCTGAAATTTTTTGCTCACCTAAATGCTGTCTAGCAAATTTAAGTGCTGCTTCAGCCGTTTCTTTAGAGGTTAATGTATCCACAATAATCCAGCCAGTATCACCCTGAATGATGGTCATATTTGCCAAATCAAAACCACGAATTTGCCAAACTCGATCTGTTACTTTAAATAGCCCAACATTGTTGTTTAATTTTGCTTGTCGCCATAGAGTGGGATTAACGGTATTTGGTGCTTGATCTTGTAAAAAACTAAATGCATCAAAATCCCAGATAACATTGCCTTTCTCACTTTTAATTTGACCTGTTGGCTTGGCAATAAAGCCCTTTTGAGCCTGATTAAACTCAGTCATATCCTCTAAGTTATACTTCGCCTTATATGTATTATTTGATTCAATGACCGCTTTTTCTACTACAGTATTTGCTGCAAAAACAGAAAATGGCAGAATAAGCATCAATGAAACTGTTAAAAACTTAATTTTCATCTTCTTTCCTTTTTTTAAATAGAGGTGGTCCCACATGTTTGAACAACTAAAAGCTTATTTATAAGTGATACTCTGCTCTAGTTAAGCTACCTTATTTTGTTGTGGTAGCTGGTCATAGTAAAACTCATCTGGAGTCATTTTGTCCAGACTCGAATGAGGTCGTTTCAAATTATAAAATTCAAAATATGCGTTTAATTGCTTCTTCGCATCCAAAACATTGCTGTAGGCTTTGAGATACACCTCTTCATATTTAACGCTCCGCCATAATCGTTCAACCATCACATTATCAACCCATCGACCTTTACCATCCATGCTGATTTGGATGTCATTTGATTTCAATAGTTTCGAACATATTCATTCTCAAATGTTGAGGAGAGAGATTTACTTTAATAAAACTTTTTAGTATTTTGTTAGCAAATCAGTAGTATTTCCATCGCTATGCGTTCAAGTAGGTTGTCTAAGCTTATACTCGCATTTATCCTGTTTTTGTTTACGATAACAATTACCGGAGTTCATGCGTGGGCGCCTGTCTTACTTGAGAATATTGAACACCAACATGAGTTAAGTATTGTCGTTGAGGATGATGCATCAAGTCATTGGTCTTTGCAGCATTATAGTGATTCTCTTAAAAACTCTACTGATCATGACGCTGAAGCACATAGCTGGAAGAACATTGATGAGCCAATTTATCATCATTCAGTAAAACCAATTTCTTCTGATAGTGATCTAAGCATAGATCCAGTCTTTATTCTGAGTTTCGCACTTCCACTAGTTTTATTCTTTTTCCAGCTTTTTGAAAAGCCTATTTATCGAGCCTTTTTAAAGCGGCGATCCCCTCTAGTATTTAGTAATTCTTATACCTACTCTAAAAACTTAATCGTCCTACATAATTGATTTTTCTATACAAAAATTAATTTTAATTTTTTTGTATAGGTAAAGTCATGTCTAAAAAATATCAGATATTTCTTACCTGTGGATTTGTAGCAACAGCAGCAAATGTATTCGCAGAAACGAATTATGCTGAACTACAAAAGCAGGTAATCGCAAGTGATGCTGTACTCAATAGCTTAAAGCAGTCCGAGCAAGCTTATGAAATTAATCAAAAGTTTGCTGGTAGATTAAATAATCCGACTTTCAATGTGGAGTTGGATAATCTCGGTAATTCTAAACTGAAGGATTTGGATGGCCCAACAACCTTATTGGGACTGTCACAAGAGATTCCTCTTAGTAATAAACTTTCCTTGAGAAAACAGATTGCGAGTTTTCAAGGTGATCGTAATCAGTTCGAAATAGCAAAGCGTCAGGCTGAACTCAAAGCAGATTTAAGAATCTGTATGGCGAATTGGTATGTAGCTACTCAGCGTGCTGAAATTTATTCTTCTGAGAGTAAATTGAATGCCAGACAAGCTAACGTTCTTTCCGAACGGCTTAAGTACGGGCGAGTAATTCCTTCCGATGCTCAGCTAAGCATAGCACTTTCATCTGAGTCGAAATTGCGCCATCAAAATGAAGTGAAGAAGATTCAGTTCCAGAAAAATCTGTGTTCTAAGTTCACTTCCAACCTGCCAAGTAATGCATTGGAGGTTCCGTTAAGCTTTAATTTCACAAACAAAATAAGTTTGTCTGAGCAAGAAGCAACGCTGAGTTCGAAGCTGAAAAAGACTCAGTTTGAACTGGCCCGCAAAGAAGCAATACCAGATATTACTTTGGGAGTCGGGGTTAGGAACTACCAAGAAACCAATGACAAAGTCTTCCAAGTTTCAACGTCAATACCCCTCAATATCTTTAATCGAAATAAGGGCAATATTGCGATTGCTCAAGCAGAGCATACGAAAGCAGAAACACAGTCTATGCTTTTGAGTCGTAACTCTAAAATTGAATTGGAAAACAAATCTATTGAGGTTTCCAATTTAATTGATGCGATTAAGCAATATGATCAAACCGTTTTGCCCGCAACAAATGAAAGCCTGCGAATTGCAGAGATGGGTTACCAAGCAGGGAAAAACTCTTTACTTGAGTTCAATAACATCAAGCAAATTTGGCTAGACAAACATCTTGCTCGATTCGATTTGTGGTTGGCTTTGCAGACAGAAATTGCAGAAGTCGAGCGCAACTACATTACTCATTTAGATCAAGAATAAGGGCAAGAATATGAATAAACAAACCAATACATTGATTGCAACTGGTGTCGTTGCCTTACTTATCGTCTTATGTGCTATTGCTTGGTATAAAACCGGTAATAAGACACAAGTGAGTGGACATGGTGAGGTCGCCGAAGAAAAAGTAGCTGTAGCTGGAGATGAGAAAGGACCTCACGGTGGTCGGTTGTATCGAGATGGAGATTTCTCTGCTGAGGTTAAGATATTTGAAGAAGGAGTGGAACCACACCTCCGTGTTTATGGGTATTTGAATGACAAGCCGCTTAAACCTGAAGACTTAAAAGCGAATATATACATTAAGCGTTTAGATGCTGAGCAAAATATTCAATTTAAACCAGAGAGTGATTACTTGATTGGAAATGAAATTGTCTATGAGCCACATTCGTTTTTAATGGTTGTAAATGTCGATTATCAAGGGAAAAAACATACTTGGAAGTGGGATACGAAAGAAGGTCGTGTCACCATGTTAGACAGTAGTATTAAGAGCAGTGGTTTAGAGCTCTTAAAAGTTGAACCAATGATGTTTGAAAATGCTTTGGAACTGAAAGGTGAGTTGAAGTTTCCTGATAATTTTGAAAGCCTTGTTGCACCAAAAGCCAGTGGAACACTGATAAAAACCTACCGTAATATTGGGGATAAAGTAAGTCAAGGAGACTTACTTGCTGTTGTCCAAAGCCAAGATTTAATTCGTTTGAATGCGGATCGTAAAGTTGCTTTGGATACTCTACAGTTTGCTCGACAAAAAATGGAACAAGAACGAGCATTATGGCAAAAGCGTGTATCACCTGAGATTGATTATATTTCTGCAAAGAGAGATTTTGATGCTGCTCAAACTCGTGCAAATGAGTTGAATAACTTAATAAGCTCTTATGGCGGTTCAGGTAATGGAACAGTTGAAGTTCGTGCAGCAATGTCAGGAACAATATTAGAAATCCTTGGTGCTGTTGGATCTAATGTAAGCTCTTCAACCCCTATTTTTAAAATCGCAAATACTTCGCAACTCTTGGCGGTAGTAAATGTTCCTGCTGACAAGCTTAATGCTATAAACCCTACAAACAGAGTCAAAGTTAAACCTCAAAGTCCGACAGGCACAGAAGAGGCATTGGGCAAGATCAAATATATTAGTGATGTCATCGATACTAAAACACGTACAGCGAAGGTATTTATTGAGATACCAAATCAGTTTAAGTGGCGTTCTGGACAGTTAATCACGGCTCAAATTTTTGAAAATCAAAGTCAAAAGCCAATGGTTGTACGTGAAGATGCGTTACAGAATTTCCGTGATTGGGACGTGGTATTCATTCGTGTTGGTAACGATTTTGAAGCTCGACCTCTGGAGCTTGGCGATAAATACAATGGGTATGTGGAAGTTAAATCTGGATTACGAATAGGACAGGTTTATGCCGCAGGAAATTCATATCTTTTAAAAGCAGAGCTAGGTAAATCTGGCGCTACTCATGACCATTAAGGGGAGTAGCGAATATGTTTGATCAGATTGTTAAACTCTCGATTAAGAATCGTTGGCTTGTACTCATCGTATTCCTATTTGTCGGTGCATTGGGGGCTTATAACTATTTTAAGCTACCAATTGATGCTGTTCCCGATATTACGAATGTACAAGTTCAGATTAATAGTGAAGCTCAAGGACTCTCTCCAATGGAGATGGAGTCTCAGGTGACTTATCCTATTGAAACGGCTTTGGCTGGTATTCCAAATTTAGACTATACCCGATCAGTCTCTCGGTATGGCCTGTCACAAGTGACGGCAATTTTCAAAGAAGGGACGGATATTTATTTTGCCCGACAATTAGTGAATGAGAAGCTACAAGGGGTGACACCAAATCTTCCCGTTGGAATTGCAACTTCTATGGGGCCTGTTTCTACAGGACTTGGCGAAATCTTCATGTATACCGTTGAAAATGCCAAGAACAATCCTAATCCACTTTCACCAACGGAATTACGCACCTTACAAGACTGGGTGATTAAACCTCAGCTTCGAAATGTAGAGGGTGTTAATGAAATCAATACCATTGGTGGTTATCTCAAACAATTTGTAGTTCAACCTGATTATGCTTATTTACGTAGCATAGGGCTGGATCAGAAGGCGATTTTAGAGGCTATCTCTAAGAACAGCATGAATAAAGGCTCGGGGTATATTGAGAAAAATGGTGAACAGTATTTGATTCGTTCTGATTCTCAAATTAACTCAATTGAGCAAATCCAGAATATCCCGATTACGACGAGCAATGGTTATATCCTCAGATTGAAAGATGTTGCCAAAATATCTATTGGTCACGAATTACGTACAGGTGCCGCAACTAAAGATGGGCAAGAAATTGTACTGGGTACAGCATTCATGCTTATCGGTGAGAACTCACGAAATGTTGCTCATGCTGTTGATCAAAAACTACAGCAAGTTCAAAAATCATTACCAGAAGGTGTAGAAGCAAAAGCGGTCTATAACCGTACAACTTTGGTTGATGCAACGATACAGACGGTGAAAAAGAATCTTTTAGAAGGTGCGATTCTAGTAATCGTTGTTCTGTTTGTATTTCTTGGTCATTTCCGTACTGCGCTGATTACAGCTCTAGTTATTCCATTATCCATGCTGATGACAATCACAGGTATGGTGAACCAAAAAATTAGTGCAAACCTTATGAGTCTTGGGGCACTAGATTTCGGGATTATTGTAGATGGTGCTGTTGTAATTGTTGAGGCTTCCTTAGCAAAGTTGGCAATTAAACAAAAAGAGCTTGGGCGAGTTTTAACAAGGCAAGAACGCTTTACGACTGTGTTTGAGGCGACTAAAGAATCCCGCAAAGCGATTCTCTATGGTCAATTGATCATTATCTTGGTGTATCTACCTGTAATGACTTTGACTGGTGTTGAAGGAAAGATGTTTACACCAATGGCTGCAACAGTGGTTATGGCTTTAGTGGCAGCAATGATACTTTCAATTACGTTTGTCCCTGCAATGGTGGCATTGGTCACTACCGGTGAAATTAAAGAAGAAGAGTCAAAAATCGTTCATGGTATCAAAAGGTTTTATAACCCAATTTTAGATTGGTCTTTAAATCACAGATATTTGCTAATTGCTTTTGTCTCTATTTTCTTTGTTTTTAGTGCAAGTCTTTCGACTCGTTTAGGTTCAGAGTTTATACCTTCCTTGGATGAGGGAGATGTGGCACTACATGCTTTGCGTATCCCTGGCACGTCGTTGACTCAAGCAATTGAAATGCAATACACGTTAGAAAAAGAGATTAAGAAAATTCCAGAAGTTCAGACTATTTTTGCCAAAGTAGGGACTGCTGAAATTGCGACTGATCCTGTTCCACCTAACGTTGCAGATAACTTTGTCATGCTGAAACCTCGTAGTCAGTGGCCTAATCCTGATAAGGAAAAGTCTGCGGTTGTTGCTGAAATTGAACGCGTATCTAAAGGCGTATATGGAAACAATTATGAGTTTACACAGCCGATTCAAATGCGTTTTAACGAACTTATTTCAGGTGTCAGAACCGATGTTGCCGTAAAAATTTATGGTGATGATTTGGAACAGTTACTTGAATCAGCAAACGCTGCCGCTAAGATTTTAGAGGGAGTCAATGGTACTGCTGATCTTAAAGTCGAACAGATGTCTGGTTTACCCATGGTTTCTGTTGAGCTGAAAAAAGACATGATTGCCAACTATGGGCTTGATGCAGAGGATGTGCAAAAACAGGTTTCTAGTCTAATTACAGGCGAGACAGCAGGTAAGGTGTTTGAAGGAGATCGAAAGTTCGACATTGTGGTACGCATGGACCAAAACTCGGTAACAGACCTAGAGAAGCTTTATCAGATTCCTGTGAGTTTAGCTGATGGTTCGAGTGTTCTTTTATCAGAATTGATCGAGTTAAAAAATGTTCAAGGACCAAACCAGATTTCTCGCGAAAATGGTAAACGTCGTATCGTCATTACAGCAAATGTTCGTGGAACTGATATTGGTAGTTACATTTCAGAAGCACAATCTAAGCTGACTGCTGATTTTAAATTACCAGATGGTTATTGGCTGACTTGGGGCGGTACGTTTGAGCAAATGGAATCTGCTTCAAATCGTCTTATGGTTGTAGTACCGATTGCTTTAATTCTGATCTTTGCCATGATCTATATGGCTTTAGGTAATATTAGAAACAGTATCTTGGTATTCACAGGTGTGCCATTTGCACTAACAGGTGGTGTGATTGCTTTAGCACTACGTGATATCCCATTCTCCATTTCTGCGGCTGTGGGTTTCATTGCCTTATCGGGTGTTGCTGTGCTGAATGGTTTGGTTCTTGTTTCAGCCATTCAGCGACTTAGAGTTCAAGGTGAAAGTGTCATTGATGCAGTGAAACATGGTGCAATGGAAAGACTCCGTCCCGTGTTGATTACAGCTTTGGTCGCTTCATTAGGTTTTATTCCGATGGCCTTAAACGTAGGCATTGGCTCTGAAGTTCAGCGCCCAATTGCAACTGTCGTTATTGGTGGGATTATTTCATCAACCTTACTGACTTTGATTATTTTGCCAACCTTATATGTGTGGTTTAACCAAGGTAGGTCAAGAAAATCAAACGATGCTGCTGAACAGGTTGTTTAGGGGCATCTTTAATGACAAATATATTGCGAGATAAACAAAGCAAATTTGTGATGATGTGGCTAGTCTGCATGATCAGTCTCGCTTTATGTTTGCACTTTAATGAGCATGTAACTGTAAATGAATTTCAGAGACACGTTTCAATTGATGCAATTCACTCTCACCATCATGAGATAAGTCAACAACATTCACATAGTCACCAAGATAATTACTATGAACATTTTGTTGGCTATGACGCACTTAAATCGACCGCTTTAGCCCATCTCTTAAAGGGGATATCGATTCTAGATTGGTCAAAAGAATATGTTTATCTGATGGTGAGTCGTATTTTTAAACCGCCCAAAAAGTTAATGGATTTTCAATTCATTTTAAATTTTGGAGTTTGATATACATGCAAATTATTGCTTCACACATTGTGAAATTAAGTGCTTACATAAAGCTATTACTTGCTTTATTCATTACATTGGTAAGTCCTACACTTTTTGCTCATGGAGTAGCAGAAGGTGATAAGGGCTATATTCAAGAAATTTATGGCGTTCAAGTAATTCCATTCATCTATTTGGGTGCGAAGCATATGGTCACTGGATATGACCATCTATTATTTCTTGTTGGCATTATCTTCTTTTTATATCGAATGAAAGATATCGGCTTATACGTCAGCCTATTTGCACTTGGGCATTCGATTACGATGCTGGTAGGTGTTTATTACAACATCTCGATAAACGCCTACATCATCGATGCAATCATTGGTTTTTCAATTGTTTATAAGGCTCTTGATAACTTGGGGGCTTATCAACGTTGGTTTGGTTTTCAACCAAACACGAAAATCGCGACTTTAATTTTTGGTCTGATTCATGGTTTTGGACTCGCAGTAAAAATTCAGGAATATGAAGTTCCGAGTGATGGACTGTTGGCAAATTTAATCTCATTCAATATTGGGGTTGAATTAGGTCAGTTTATGGCTCTGTGCATCATCTTGTTATTAATGACGTTTTGGAGAAAGACACCTTATTTCTTTAAAACAGCTTATCAAAGCAATGTCTTCCTCATGTTTCTCGGTTTTTTACTTGTTGGCTATCAACTTACTGGCTTCATTACTCAATAAGGATCTAAATTATGTATAACGCTGAAATTCCAAAAGATATCGAATTACCTTCATCAAAAAAGTTAATTAAATCAACAGCAATTGCTGCCGTAAGTGCTGTTGTTGTGCTAGTTACCTGTGTCATGCCTGCGGAGTATGCAATTGATCCGACAGGTATGGGTAAAGTGCTTGGTTTAACGAAAATGGGAGAAATCAAACAATCACTAGCTGAAGAGTCAGAAAATGGTATCAATGCTGCACAGGCAGTGAATAGTGTTGAACAAATATCAGTGGAAACTTCGACTCAAACGGCAGCTGATAATGCTCAAATGATTATGCCTGCTATTAATAAAGAGAGCATTAGTATTGAGCTTAAACCGGGCCAAGCAACCGAAGTGAAACTGACAATGCCACAAAGTGCAAGTGTCAACTTTGATTGGAAAGCAGTAGGAGGCGGTCTTAACTATGATACTCATGGTGATCCAGTGAATGCTCCTAAAGGGTTCTATCATGGCTATGGTAAAGGAAAGAATGAGACAACTCAGCAGGGCGTCTTAAAGGCAGCTTTTGATGGCAAACATGGTTGGTTCTGGCGTAACCGTACTGAAAATCCAGTGACTGTAACTCTACTTGTAGAAGGGCAGTTTAGTGAAATGAAGAAAGTCTTTTAAGTTTTGATCAATCTCCTTGGAATAATATTCCAAGGAGATTCAATTGCTAAAGAAGTCAGGTTCTAAAAGGAATCCATAAGATGCTAGAAGTACTAAAAAACACAACATATCGGCATTTGTTTTTGGCCCAAGTAATAGCGCTAATCGGAACGGGGTTAATCACAATCGCCCTAGCTTTACAGGCATACGATATTGCAAAGGGAGACGCAGCCCAAGTTCTCGGTATTGCATTGGCAATTAAGATGATTGCTTATATCGGTGTAGCACCTATAGCATCTGCATTTGCTGAGAGATTACCAAGAAAACAAGTATTGGTTGGACTAGATGTTATTCGAGCATTAACAGCATTGTGTCTACCGTTTGTGACGCAAATTTGGCAAATTTATATTCTCATTTTTATTTTGCAATCTGCTTCTGCTGCATTTACACCAACATTTCAGGCAATGATTCCAGATGTTCTTCCTGAAGAAAAAGACTATACCAATGCTTTGTCATTGTCTCGCTTAGCCTATGATTTGGAAAATATTATCAGTCCAATGCTGGCAGGTTTCTTACTCACTGTCATGAGCTACCATAATCTGTTTTTAGGAACAGTATTGGGTTTTATCGGTTCTGCTTTGTTTGTAGTAAGTGCAAAATTACCAGTTGCCAAAGTACCTGAATTTAGAGGTGTTTATAGTCGTATAAAGCAGGGAGCTAAAATTTATTTTAATACGCCAAGACTTAAGGCTTTGCTTGCTTTAAATCTAGCAATTGCATCGGCGAGTGCGGTTGTGATTGTAAATACTGTTGTACTGGTTCAATCGACATTTAAACTTACTGAAAATGCAACGACATGGGCATTTGGTTTATTTGGTCTTGGATCAATGTTATCGGCTTTTGTTTTGCCAAAGATATTGGATAAATTTCCTGATCGATCAGTTATGTTGACTGGTACAACAATTCTTGTAATCGGGCTGTTAAGTGGTTATTTCATTACATCCTATAATGGTTTGCTTGCACTCTGGTTTGTACTTGGTATTGGATATTCTGTTTCACAAACACCTACAGGCCGTTTAATTCGCAAGTCTGCATCGAGTGAGAATAGAACGTCATTGTTTGCTGCCCAATTTGCTTTCTCTCATGCTTGTTGGTTAATTACTTATCCATTAGTTGGATGGTTAAGTACCAATATAGGCACATTACAGACTTTTATTCCGATGGCTGTTATTGCGATTATTGCTCTCATTCTTGCATTACGTTTATGGACAACTAAAGATGAAGATTTTCTAGCACATAGCCATGATGATTTACCCGCAGACCACGATCATGTGGTTCAGCACCAAGTCAATGGTGTACATGTGCATGAGTATGTGATTGATGACTATCATCAAAAGTGGCCTAAATAATTCTTTTCGACTAATGGCTTAGAAGTAACCCGTTTATTTGTTGTACAATTTCAAACTTGTTTTATCGTTCAATAAAAAAGGTGAACAACATGAAAAAACTAATCTTTGTATGTTTAATGGGGCTTGCGGTAACAAATGCTTTTGCTCATTCAGGTGGTACGGATTCTTCAGGCTGCCATACGAATAGCAAGACAGGGGATCGTCACTGCCACTAATGGTACAAAAAAGGAAGCTTAGCTTCCTTTTTTATTAGGGTTTGTTGAGAATTAACAAAGGCAACTGATTAATTTATAATAGTACTATGGATAGATACATACTTACTGATGCCCAATGGGCAAAAATGGAACCTTTTTGCCTAGGTAAAGTGACCGATCGAGGTCGTAGTGGAAAAGATAATCGATTATTTTTAGAAGCAGTCCTTTGGATTGCCCGTACAGGCAGTCCATGGCGTGATCTACCTGCTCATTTTGGTAAATGGAATACCGTCTTTAAAAGATACCGTGATTGGGTGAAAGCTGGTGTATTTGAAACTATTTTTGCATCTGTAAATGAAGATGTTGATTTGGAATACGCCATGATTGATGGAACGATTGTTAAAGTTCATCGACATGGGCAAGGTGCAAAAGGGGGACTTTCAAACAGTCTATAGGTAGATCTCGAGGTGGAATGACCTGTAAAATTCTTGCCTTAGTGGATAGTCTAGGCAACCTCATTAAGTTTCGATTAATGCCTGGTCAATATCACGATTTAGTAGAAACCAAACCTTTAATCGAAGATGTTGATTTTCAGGCATTACTAGCGGATAAAGCATTTGATGCAGATTGGCTCATCCAAGAACTCAATGAACGTAAAGTGAAAGTGGTGATCCCACCTAAATCTAATCGAAAAGTAATGAGAGCATTTGATACGATTATGTATAAATGGCGTCATCTCATTGAAAACTATTTCTGTAAGTTAAAAGAATTTAAACGTATAGCGATGCGTAGTTGTAAAACAGATACGAGTTTTGAAGCCATGATTCAATTGTGCGCGAGTTTAATTAACTCTCGGTAATTCTCAACAGACCCTA
>NZ_JAKTHZ010000014.1:0-22533 GCF_027854645.1 Acinetobacter sp. AOR41_HL
TTAAACCAGTAGGAATATTCTTTAGGCTGACCATTCACCAAGACATTGCTGAGTTTGACATCGTAGATCACGTTCAGTTTCAAATCGTCGAAGTTAAATTGGATATGGTTGGGAACACCGATATTTTCATAGCGTATATTGCTGATCTTCTGTTTAGCTCCACTACTTCGTTCAGTGACTACAACAGTGGCTTTGGCGTAATCCACATTTCGATTGGCAAAGAAATTCTTTTGATCGGTTAAAACTGAAATCGAGAGAATTGAACCCGCCATATAATATTTGGCTGGATAGTTGTGGTAGGGATAGGCAATCACACCGAGTGGTGCAGTGGTTGGATTGTCGAAGGGATAAACCACTTTGTAGGACGTACCGACCACATAAGGGAATCGGGTATCTTTAAATGATGGCGCATTAACTGAACCATACGCCGATTTTTGTAAGAAAGGATTCAGCATCCAGAGTCGATGTCCCACATCTCCAGCAAAAAGGTTTAATTTATCATGCACCATATTGGTAATGCTTTCGGCAGGTGAATAGTCATTCTTATTCTGTCTCACCCCCATCTCAAGGCTACTGGTCCTTGCACCTACCGCACCAATATCTGAATAGCAGTTTGTGTTTGATTCTGGGTAATGGGTCAAGATGTTGTTTGCAGCAAGAATCAGCGCCGTCTGCATCATCTCATCTTCATGGGCATAGTCGTATGTAATACTTGGCAGCCCATGCAAGGCACGAACCGTATTGATTTCATTTAAAAATTCATTTCTAAAATTTGCACTGAGCTTGCCTGCATAACAGTTGTTGATATCGGGTGCCTCGCTCATAGATGAAGCTTTAAATACATCAAAACTGATGGTCAGGCTCTCTGCTGCCAGTGTTTTGGTATCACCCTCCTGGGTGAGTTTAAGGGTACATGCCCCCGCACCAATCCCCTTGAGTTCTCCCAGACTATACGTACAGGTTGATGAAGAAAGGCTGCTAATCGTGACAGGTAGTTTGGCACTGGATTCCGTATCCAGTGAATACACACTCTCCGTCAGGATATATTTGATTTTTAGTGGGGTAATGGTTTGCTTGAGCTTATTCACGCACACATTATTTTCTAGATATTGCTCAGCCGCACAACTCACATTGACGGTCATGCTGCTATTCAGTGCTAGAACTTTTGCCGTCCCTGCCTGTGTCAATACCAGATTACACTGACCGACTTTATGCGCTTTAAGTTCACCGCCACTTACACTACAGATGTTGGGTGTGTTACTGCTAAACGTTACTACTAGACCTTGATCTGTTTGCAGCGATAATGGATAGCTTTGACCTTGGATCAGGTTACTCAATGAGAATGCCTGAATATTCTGCGGCGCCTTATTTCTACATGTCCCCTCTTCTAGATATTGAGTTTCAGCACAAGTTACAGGCTTAGGATTGGTACTGCCATTATTAGGATTTTCCGTTCCACCACCATTGGATGAACTGGACTCTCCTCCCGAACCACCGCCACACCCGACCATTGCTGTACTGATTGCCATCATTAGAACTGATGGCATGAACGATTTTGAAATCATCATGATTGACTGCCTTAAATTTTTATATTGTTGTTATTGATAATGATCAGCCGATAATAATTGACGGATTTCACTGGCCATTTGTGGACTACGCCATGGAAATAGAACTTTTAGGCTGTAATTCGGTTTGAATGGATCTCGTGTGCCAATATTGACTTGGAACTCACGTTTCATCGGTGTGCGATGGACCTGTTGATTGACATGCGTTCCCATCATTGGATTGCTGATCACAGTGGTCGTGGTTCTAAAATTATCTTCGACTAAGTTGTAGTGTCCAACGGAGGTGATGTAATCAAAGGGATATTTCACGAGGCGTTGATCAGGCTGATCAAACAGGATAATGGTTTTATCTTGGCTGTTAATCCAGACACCACGGTTTTGATAATTAAAAGTTTCTCCTTGACGCTTGAGTTGTTCAGTCATCCCGTCAAAGTAGGTATTTCCATATTCATAAAGATAGTAAAGAATCACAAACCAGAACAGGTCAAAGCCAAAGAAGATATAACCGAAAGCACCAAAAGAGAAGATTTTGGCAACGATGAGAAAGATCACGATGGGTAAGATCACACATTTTATAAAGAGCTTGGATTTTTGTGGACGGTGTTCAATGGGTATGATTTTGGGTTTGCTTAATTCAGTCATGGTTGTTTCCCGCATGTTCAATGCAATGCACAATCACCAGCAGATATAAAAAGGTTTATTTTTTATAGGCGTGACTTAGCCATCCACCGTTGGATTGTTCTTGTAAAAAATATTGTTTGAATACAGACGAATAATAAAAATTAGCCGTATCGCCCTCGTTGCAAAGCACAACAAGGTTGAACATGGGGTGAGGCACAAATTAAATAAGACAGATACAGCATAAGAAGCTCCTAGATGTTTATAGAAGTTCTACCAATTACTGCTAAATAATGGTGGCAGAACGAAAAGGGGTTAGCAGACTGATCATCTAGGAATCATGCCAATTAATAATCTAACCTTCACTAAATACAAATTACATTACAATCTATCCAATTGATTTAAATATATTTTTATTCTAACTTTCCATAACAATGTGATACATGCAATTACCAATTTTTGTGAGTAAGATTGTGAGTAAGCACTTTCAAAAATACCGTTACTCACAACATATGCTAAACGATCTTAAAATCAAAAGCTTAAAACCACGTGAAGAATTATACCGCGTGGCTGATCATTCAGGACTCTGTATAGAAATCCGCCCATCTGGTAGCAAATTCTGGCGTTATCGCTACCGATTTCTTACTAAAGCAAAAATGCTCACAATCGGTCAATATCCCGAAATTACTTTAGCATACGCTCGCTTGAAAACAATGGAATATCGAGAACAACTCGCTAAAGGAGTAGACCCAATAAGCCACCAGAAAAAAGAACGCCTTGAAGCAATCAAAGCAAATAATGGTACATTCCTTTTAGTCGCCAACGAATTTATGAATTCTCGAAAAACTCAACAATCAAAGGAATGGGAACAACGCCGCAGCAGTTATTTTGAGAAAGATGTTTATCCTCTTATCGGTAATAAACCTATCCATGAGATCGACTCGATTGATATTAAAAATGTTCTTGATAGTACTATGGCAAGAATCAAAAAATCAGGAAGAGGTACAGGGGAAGTTAAGGGAATTTTTGTTAGGCAAATAATAGGTGAAGTCATGGAATATGCCATTATCACAAAACGTATTTCTATTGACCCTACCTACGTCCTTAGAAGCTACATAAAGCAGCCAGAAGTAACTCATGCCAGACCATTGACTGAATCTGAAAAAAGAGAACTTATGTCTAAGCTCAATACATACGGTGGCTCTACTAGTACAAGGAATGCTATCAAAGTAGCAACATATACATGGCTTAGAAGCATTGAAATACGTCGAGGCAAAAAGGAATATATTAATTTTGAAGAGAAGACGTGGACTATTCCAGCAGTATCACAGGCTGATATTTTGGCTGGAAAGCGTAATATGAAAAAGAACAGAATGCATGTTGTTCCTTTATCAAATCAAGCCATACAAATCATTAGAGAGCAATTTGCTCTTTACCCCAATAGCGAATATATTTTTGCAGGTGAAGATGGTGAAATGATGGGTAAAACTACATTAAATACTGCCCTTCATAATATGAAATTAGAATTTACCATGCATGCCCTAAGAGCAACAGCTTCTACAATTGCAAATGAGAATGGTTTTAATAAGGATTGGGTTGAAATACAGCTTGCCCACGTTTCGGACAATAAAACACGGGCGACATACAATCATGCTCAATGGTTAAATGATCGTAAAACTATGATGCAATGGTGGGCTGATCATGTAGATAGTTGGGGCTTTGTTTCATAAACAACTGACACACCTACATGTATCACTTATAGCTATATTTTTAGTTTTGAAACACAAGTCTAATGAGATTTAAAAACATGAATAATAAATTTAAGGGCGATCTTGATTTTTATGAATTAGAAGATATAAGTCATCGCCTTGAAGTAATTGAGCTCATACTTAGAGAGGATGAAATCTCCTTCTCAATGAAATGGGCTTACGAAGTTTATCACGCTTGGATTGATGAAAAATAAAATGATTTGATGCCAATATCTCAAAATATAGGCAATTTTTTTGCGACACAAGTTGTCTCATCTTTCTAATTTATCATAGCTTTTTCATCTAAATTTCAACACAATACTCTCATAGAAATTTGAGAGTCATCTACGTGATTACAGGCGAAATTAAAAGCAAAATTGACCAGATTTGGAATGCATTTTGGAGTGGCGGTATTTCCAATCCTTTAGAAGTCATGGAGCAAATGACTTATTTGCTGTTTATTCGCCGACTCGATGAAATTCAGATCACCAAAGAAAAGAAAGCTAACCGCTTAAAGAAAGCTGTAGAACATCCAATTTTTACGCCAGAGCAAGATCATCTTCGTTGGTCAAAGTTTATTACTTTGGGTGATGCTGCAACTTTATATAATACCATTGCAAATGAAGTCTTTCCTTTCATTAAAAACTTAGGTGCAGAAGATGAAACCACCTATAGCCACCACATGAAGGATGCGCGTTTTACCATTCCTACGCCTGCACTTTTAACCAAAGTGGTGGATTTGGTTGCCGATGTGCCAATGGATGATAAAGATACTAAGGGCGATATTTACGAGTATATGCTCGGTAAAATTGCTTCGGCGGGTCAAAACGGTCAGTTCCGTACTCCTCGTCATATCATCAAAATGATTGTGGAGCTGATGCAACCAAAACCAACCGATACCATTTGTGACCCTGCGTGTGGTACAGCGGGCTTCCTTGTTGCTGCAAGTGAATATTTAAATGATCATTACAGCACTGAGATTTTTGCTAATCCTGAAGCTGCAAAGCGTTTTAGTGAAGAAACTTTCTTTGGTTATGACTTTGATAGCACCATGCTTCGCATTGGTTCGATGAATATGATGCTGCACGGTGTAGAAAACCCACGTATTGAAAACCGTGATTCTTTGAGTGAAACGCATTCACATATTGCGGAAAAATATAGTTTGATTTTAGCCAATCCGCCATTTGCAGGCAGTTTGGACAATGAAAGCTGTGCCAAGAACATTCAAGCTGTTGTGAAAACCAAAAAAACCGAATTGTTATTTTTAGCCTTGTTCTTACGTTTGTTAAAAACTGGTGGTCGTGCTGCGGTGATTGTGCCTGATGGTGTGTTATTCGGTTCGTCTAAAGCGCATAAAGATTTGCGTCAAAAGATTGTGGAAGAGCAAAAGCTTGAAGCGATTATTTCGATGCCGTCAGGTGTGTTTAAGCCTTATGCAGGGGTTTCGACTGCCATTATGATTTTCACCAAAACCATGTCGGGCGGTACGGACAAAGTTTGGTTTTATGATATGCAGGCGGATGGTTATTCGCTGGATGATAAGCGTAATGAACTCGATGCGTCTAAGCATGAAAATAACAATATCCCTGACATTATTGCGCGTTTTAAAAACTTAGAGGGTGAAAAAGACCGTAAAGCCACAGAGCAAAGTTTTATGGTGGATAAAGCTGATATTGCTGCCAATGGTTATGACTTGTCGATTAACCGTTATAAGGAAGTGGTGTATGAGCAAGTGGAATATGAAACACCAAGTAAAATTTTGGCGGATTTAGAAGTGCTTGAGCAGGATATTTTAAAAGGAATGGCTGCGCTTAAGGAGTTGTTGAAATGACAATTCCTGTTAAAAAAATAAGTACATTTTGTAAAACAGGTAGTGGTGGTACACCTTCTCGATCAAATAATGCTTTTTTTGAAAATGGTACAATTCCGTGGGTTAAATCAGGCGAATTAAAAAACCGTTATATCACCGAGGTTGAAGAATATATAACTGATTTGGCAGTAGAAAAATCCTCAGCTAAATTAGTCTCAAAAGGTTCTTTACTGATTGCTATGTATGGCGCAACAGTTGGAGAGGTTTCTCAGCTTACTTTTGATGCAACAACAAACCAAGCTATTTGTAATATTCAACCTGATGAAAATGTTTGTGATGTTAATTATTTATACAGATTTTTAGAAGCATCAAAACCGTATCTTTTGAGTCGTCGAGTCGGTGGTGGTCAGCCAAATATTTCTCAAGGTGTAATTAAGGATTTAGTTGTCCCACTCCCACCTCTTGCAGAACAACGCCGAATTGCATCTATTTTAGATCAAGCGGATGAGTTACGCCAAAAACGTCAGCAAGCGATTGAAAAGTTAGATCAGCTTTTACAAGCCACGTTTATTGATATGTTTGGCGATCCTGTCAGTAATCCTAAAGGTTTCGAGGTTAAAAAGTTAGAAAACCTAACAACCAAAATTGGTAGTGGATCAACACCTAAGGGTGGAGATAGTGCTTATAAAGATGAAGGTATTTCATTAGTTAGAAGTTTAAATATTTATGATGGGCAATTTAGTTATAAAAATTTAGCGTTTATTGATCAAGATCAAGCAGATAAATTAAAAAACGTTATTCTTCAAGAAAATGATGTTCTTCTGAATATTACAGGAGCATCAGTAGCTCGTTGTTGTCTTATTCCTAATGAGGTTTTACCTGCAAGAGTAAATCAGCATGTTTCAATTTTGCGAGTAAAAGATAAATTAATACCTGAATTTTTAGAAGCTTTATTGATTTCAAAACCAATGAAATTACATTTGTTAAAGATATCAGGAGCTGGTGCAACTAGAGAAGCCTTAACAAAACTTCAATTACAAGAGTTAGAAATCATTGTTCCACCACTAGATATTCAAAATGAATTCTTACTTAAGTTGAAGAGCATTAAGTGCTTAATTGATCTAAACTTAAAACAACTAAATGAATTAGATAAACTTTTTATATCTAGTCAAAACCAAGCTTTTAACGGTACTTTATAACATTTAATTAAAAATATGAGGGAATATATACATGAGCAATTTTCAGTTTTTAGAACCTGAATTTAAAAGCTTGGCAGCTACGGCTAAAGAAGCCGAAAAGCTCGTGTATATTTCCCCTCAATTTGCCCTTGCTGCGGCACGTACATCACTTGAAAACCTTGTGCTTTGGCTATATCAATACGATAAAAAACTCACCCAACCTTATGATGCATCACTGCATAACTTACTCAATGACATAAAATTTAAAGACCTGATTCCCCCTTATATTTGGGACAAAATGGACAATATCCGCATGGTCGGCAACAGTGCCGTACATGGGAAAAAGTTCAAACAGCTCACTACCGAAGAAACCGTCAAGCACATCAGCCATTTATTCCTGATGTATGTGTGGTTTGAACGTAACTATGGTTCACCTTCAAAAGACCGTTCACAGCCGCATATTTTTAAAACCGAACTGATTCCTAACGCAGATAACACACAGCAAATCACCGTCAACCAAGAACAACTACAGAAAGAAACAGAAGCTAAAGAAAAACAGTTTGCGGAGCAACACAAAGCCCTACGTGAACGTGAACAAAAACTATTTGAACTGTCCGCAAGTTTAGAAGAGCGTGAAAAACTACTTGCCAACATAGATGCTGAACTTGCACAAAGACGCGCTGATGTTGAACAAGCCAAAATTGCCAACAGCAAAATCGAAGACCATACCGACTATAAAGAAGACGAAACTCGAAAACTTAAAATTGACCTCATGCTTGAAGAAGCAGGTTGGGAAATCGGTACATCGGTTCGAGAGGAAGTTGCTGTAACAGGTATGCCAAGCCCATCGGGTAAAGGTGCTGTGGATTATGTGCTGTATGATGCCAATGGCTTGCCTTTGGCTGTGGTTGAAGCCAAACGCACATCGACTGACCCTGATATTGGACAACAACAAGCCAAGCTCTATGCAGACTGTTTAGAGCAACAAACAGGACAACGCCCTGTCATTTTCTATACCAATGGCTACAAAACCCGAATCTGGAATGATGTGCAAGGTGGTCCACCACGCTTAGTTCACGGCTTTTATACGCAAGCAGAACTCAAACGCTTGATCGAAAGACGTAAGAACAACCCTGATTTAAGCAGCTTCCCGATCAATGCGGACATTGTCGAGCGTTACTACCAAACTCGTGCCATCAAAGCCATGCTTGCAGCCTATCAACGTAAAGAACGTGCAGGCTTACTGATTATGGCAACAGGCACAGGTAAAACCCGTACCGCCATTGCACTGGTCGATGTGTTGATGAAAGCCAATGTGGTGCAAAAAGCCTTATTCCTTGCAGACCGTACTTCACTGGTCAATCAAGCGCACAACGCCTTTAAAGCCAATTTAAAAGATGCCTCATTCGTCAATTTACTTGAGGATAAAAACCAAGTCGGCCGAGTGTATTTCTCTACCTATCAAACTATGATGGGCTTAATTGACGAAAAAAATGCGGACGGTACACGACAATTTGGCACAGGTATGTTTGACCTGATTATTATTGATGAAGCACACCGCAGCGTTTATCAAAAATTTGGCGAGATTTTTAAATACTTCGATAGTTTGCTTGTTGGTTTAACCGCAACGCCACGAGATGAAGTAGATCGTGATACATACGCACTGTTTGGCTTGGAAAGTGGTGTACCAACCGATTACTATGATTTAGATCAAGCCATTGCCGATGGTTATCTTGTACCACCCAAAGCCTATTCTGTCCCACTTAAATTCATGCGTGAAGGCGTGAAATATGACGAACTTTCCGAAGAAGAAAAACAACATTGGGACAGTCTAAATTGGGGCGATGAAGATGCACCTGAAGAAGTCTCAGTATCCAAGATTAATAAAGAGCTGTTTAATACAGGCACGATTGATTTAATGCTCAAGCACTTGATGGAAAATGGTATTAAGACCGAAGGTGGAGATCGTTTGGGTAAAACCATTATCTTTGCCGTCAATCAAAAACATGCCCAGTTTATCGCAGATCGCTTCAATGAAAACTATCCGCAATATGATGGGAAATTTGCCCGTGTCATTACCCATGCAACCAAGTATCCACAAAGCTTAATTGATGACTTTAGCAAGAAAGATTTAGCTGAGCCACAGATTGCGATTTCAGTGGATATGCTCGATACAGGGATTGATGTACCTGAAGTGGTCAACTTAGTATTCTTTAAAGCGGTTCGCTCTAAAGTCAAATTTATGCAGATGATTGGACGTGGTACACGACTCTGCAAAGAATTGTTTAGCCCTGAAAAAGATAAAAAAGAATTCTTTATTTTCGATTATTGCTCTAACTTTGAATACTTCAATGAAAACCCTGATGGTGCGCCTGTTGCGACCACAGAGCCACTCGGACAACGCTTGTTTAAAGCACGTTTAAATATCCTGAGTTTACTGAATGCAAAGGACGATGCCACCGAAGAGCTGAAAGCTGTACAGCAAGATATGCGTCAAAGTTTACAGACTGAAGTGAAGTCTATGAACAATGAGAATTTCATTGTGAAATCTGAACTTGAGCATGTTGAACATTTCAAAAATGATGATGCTTGGAACAACTTAGATGACCTTGCGATAGGAACATTACGAGAACATATCTCTAAACTACCGAATCAACTTGAGCCCGAAACCTTAGAGGCCAAACTGTTTGATATGCTTTGCTACAACCTTGAGTTGGCAGTATTGGAACAGAACAACACCGCTATTCAAAGCTATGCCAATAAAGTAATTGAAATTGCTTCTAAACTGGAAAGCAAAGAAAATATTCCTGTGGTTGCAGAACAGATTGCGCTCATTCAAGACATCCAAACCGTTGAATATTGGAAAGGCATCACCTTGCCAATGTTAGAGGCGATGCGTAAACGTATTCGCGGCTTGGTGAAACTCATCGAAAAATCCACATCGACTATTGTGTATTCCATGCTTGATGATGAAATTGGAGATATGCAAGCAGTCGATCTCCCAGTCGTTTCAAGTGGTGTCAATCTTGCACAGTATCGTAAACGTGTCGAAAGCTTTATCAAAGCCAATGAAAACCACATTACCATTGCCAAGCTCAAGCGTGGTTTAGCCCTTACACCAACCGATCTAAGTGAGTTAGAACGCTTTGTTTTTGAAGCTCAGGAAGTTGAAAGCCGAGATAAATTTGAAGAATGCTTTGGGACAGATAAGCCATTACCTCTCTTTATTCGTTCCCTTGTCGGTTTAGATCGTCAAGCGGTGCAACAAGCATTCTCTAAGTATTTACAAGGCTCAACTTATAACGAAAAACAGATTCGTTTTGTAGAAATGCTGATTGAGCATTTGACACAAAATGGTGTGTTAGAAGCAGCACAATTATATGAACCACCGTTTAATCAGATCCACTATGAAGGGATTGATGGTGTGTTTGGTGATGCCGATGCTGACAACATATTTGGGGTTGTTGAAGCGTTTAATGAAGCGGTGGCTTAGATTATTAAATAAGTAATAGGTAATAACATGACTAATAAATATTATAATTCATTAAAGCAGGTTTGGGTTTCTTCTGATAAAGATGACGGAACTGAGAACGAAACTTTTGAGCCTGAAATTAGAGGAAAATTAAAGTCAGCGTTACAGATGCCAAATATTATGGTTCTGGCTGGTAGTGGTACATCATTAGGTGACATTGTCAAAGGTCCCAAAATGAGGGATTTATGGTTGGCATGCACCACTAATGATATGGATATAATTGCTAAGGAGTGTTTTGCTGAAAATAAATTTGATATCACTATTGAGTCAAATCAAAACATAGAAATATGCCTATCCCATTGCGAAGCTTACTCACAAGTTAGTACAACAAAAGAAAAAACGACTCTATTCATAAAAAAATGTAAGGAATTAATTTTAGAAAAATGCCGTTTTATTAATGATAAAGATGCACAACTTCTTGGTCATAAAGAATTTATTAGAAAATTAGCTAGAAGAAAATCAAAAGATCCTAGAGTTAAGCTTTTTACAACCAATTATGATACCTGTTTTGAAGATGCCGCTGGACTATTAGGTATTACTGTAATTGATGGTTTTTCATTCTCTATGCCTCGGATCTATGATGCAAGGTTTTTTGATATGGATATTGTTCGTAGAAACACTTCTTCTTCTTCGACCAACACCCATTATTTAGAAGGTGTTTATCAACTCTATAAACTCCATGGCTCTATAAATTGGAGTCGTCGTAACACTAACTCTTATATCATCGAACAAGCAGAAAATGTAACAGCTGAAAATAGTTGTATGATTTTTCCTGCAAAGGGAAAATATCAGCAGTCATATATACAGCCTCACTTAGAGTTAATTGCTCGCTTTTCTCAAAGTTTAAGAGAGCCGAATACATGTTTAATCATTGCTGGATTTGGATTTAATGATGATCATTTATCCGAGCCAATATTATCCGCAATTCTCTCAAATCCACACTTGAAAGTTATAATTGTCTCGCCAACTATTGAAAGTGATATTGAAAGACCATCATCTGAAACATCGAAGTATTGGGGAATGTTTAAAAAAATTGCAGATGATAGAAAGAATGATGAGATTTTCTTTCTAAATTGTGATTTTCAGCAATTTTCGAGTTTTATTCCTGATCTTACGGCTTTATCTCCTGCTGAAAATCTTCATGAAAATATGAAAAAATTATTTGGAGATAGAGATGCTTAATGAAAATGGTGTAATCAAACCAGAATTACTTTTTGGAAAGGTAAATGCAGTTACTGCCAATTCTGTAAACTTTGAGTATATAAATTTACAACATCAAGCAACTTACTATCATGGCAAACGTTATGGAAAAGGAGAAGTTGGTGAGTTCATATTAATTGAAAGTCAAGTGAACTTAATTCTTGGACGTATCGTAGAAATAAAAAAGGATGATTTAGATAAGTCTAATTTAGACATAGCTGGGCGAATCCAACTTCTTGGCACAATTCAAATGGACAGTTTGTATGTAACTGCTGGAGTTGAATACTATCCAAATATTAATGATCTCATCTATTCAGCACCTCATGAACTTATCGCTCAGCTTCCTAAAAGGATGAATAAAGGAACACCAAAAGTTGAACTAAATTTAGGTTTCATAGATTTAGATCAGGGTTGTGACATAAATGTAACACCTGAGAAACTATTTGGTCGCCATTTAGGAATCCTAGGCTCTACAGGTGGTGGTAAAAGTTATACAACTGCAAAAATATTAGAGGAATGTCGGAAATTTAATTCGAAAATAATTATTCTTGATCCAACTGGAGAATATAAAGATTTCATTGGTGTTGATATTGAAAATATTCATTTGAGTGATCCTATTAGCCCAGCCCTTGGGTCTTGCGCTGTCAGTTTGCCAGCAGAATGCTTCCAAGAGACTGATTTTATAGCGTTGTTTGAACCTTCAGGCAAAGCACAAGGTCCTAAATTTAGAGATGCTATTAGAAGTTTACGTTTAGCTCACATACTTGAAGCTAGAGCATTACATTTAGATAAAATTGATGATGGTGTATTCATAAAAATAGGTAAAACAGAAGAATCTTGGAAAGTCAGTATCCGCTCTATTGGGGGAACAAAGCTTATTGAAGATCCTTCAGCACCGTTTAATCCTATGAAACTATGTAGGCAAATTCGTCAAGAATGTGTTTGGCCTCCTAAAGCTGATGGTATTTGGAATGAGGACCTGAATAGCTTTAGTTATTGTCTTGCTCTATTATCAAGAATTCATGGCATAACAACATCTAAAACATTTGAGTTCGTTTTTAATCCATTAGAATTACCAACACTTGTACAAAAAATAGATGAGTTTTATAGTTCAAATAAAAAAATATTAAGAATCGATCTAAGTGATGTGGGTTTTGAGTTTAAGGCTAGAGAAATTGTTGCAAATGCTATTGGTCGTCATCTTTTGAGTCAAGCTAGGTCAAGGAGTTTTTCAGATAAGCCGATTGTTGTTTTTTTAGATGAAGCCCATAATTTTATTGGTAAAGCTATTGGTAATGAAGATACCATCGCTAAATTGGATGCATTCGAGTTGATTGCTAAAGAGGGACGTAAATTTGGTCTAAATATTTGCTTAGCAACCCAGCGACCAAGAGATATCACAGAAGGAGTACTAAGCCAATTAGGAACACTGATTGTCCATAGGCTCACTAATGATCGTGACAGAGAAATTATTGAACGCGCATGTGGTGAAATAGATAAAGCTGCATCCGATTTTTTACCTAGTCTACAGCCAGGAGAAGCGGTTCTGATTGGAAATGATTTTCCCATTCCTTTAACCATTAATATTCATAAACCATTAATAACACCAAACTCATCTGGAGCTGACTTTCAAAATAAATGGGGATGATTTGATTGTTTATTACACTACATCATTATTCGTCAGGCTTAAAAACATTTCATAAGCATGAGCATATGAAAAGTGATCGTCTCTTTTGCCCAAATGACATAAAGATTTTTCGATAAGTTCAACTTCGTCTATAAAAACAACATGTTTACAAGGTATAGCATGTACATATGCTTCAAAAAACTCTTTTACAGTAGGAGGTAGAAGCTGTAATTGGGGTAAATTAAAAACTTGACCTAATACCGTCAATGAACAAATTTTAAGATTTAAAAAATATCCCGAATAGCTCATATCAACAGCTTCATTCAAGAACAAAATAAATACTGTTAGAGTATCTAAAGGATATTTTTTAGATAACTTTGTTAGTAATTCAAATATTTCACTATTTTTATAAAAAATTCGTTTTACAAACCTAAGCTCAAAAGATGATCTTTCAGCTAAATGAAGAAAATGACGGCTAACTTCAGGGACTAAGCTAAGTATGATTCTATCGGTCTCAATAGCAGAACGTGAATCAAAATTGAAAATATTCCAAATTGGATGATGAAACTGCATATTCTTGATAACTTGGACAGGCAGTTTTATCTAAACTTGAACACCTATTCTTCTTTTACTTGGACACTTACGTCCGTTTTTACGAAGGCTAATACAGTTTATAAGAAATATTATCTTTAATTTTTTCTGAGCACCTATTCAACTATTTTTTATTCATAGCAAGAAAATATACAGAAATATGTCCTTAAACAACATTTTTAGTTGGAGTATTTGCATTAACATTAGTTGTGCTTAAGCAACTTAATAACAATGATAAGATAACAAAAGCTATTTAAAATTCATTAGCACTTGAAATAAATGAATAAAACCTCAAATATTCTTAAAGTTAATTATACCGAGATGCTAATGTTCGACCATGAACAAAAAATTATGATAGATCGTATTGTAAAAGAGTTAGAAGAAAATAATTTTGCAATATTTGCAGGTGCTGGTTTATCAGCCCCTGCCGGATATGTAAATTGGAAAGAACTCTTACGGCCCTTATCGATTGAATTAAATTTAGATATCGATAAAGAAACCGACTTAGTTTCCTTAGCCCAATATTATGTGAATGAAAATCATGGTCGTAGTAGATTAACTGAAAGGTTAATTGATGAAGTTGGTATAGCTCGAGAACCGACAACTAATCATAAGATTTTAGCGAAGTTACCCATATCAACCTATTGGACAACTAACTATGATGATCTAATAGAAAAATCTTTAGATAATGAAGGTAAAATAGCAGATAAAAAATTTACTAAAAATCATTTATCTCAAACTAAGAAGGGACGTTCCGCCATTGTCTATAAAATGCATGGTGATGCAAGTCTTCCTGATCAAGCAATTATTACTAAAGATCAATACGAATCATATCCGTTGCACTTTGCACCATTCGTAACAGCTTTGTCAGGAGATTTGGTTTCAAAAACTTTTCTTTTCTTAGGGTTTAGCTTTAATGATCCAAATTTAGATTATATTCTAAGCAGAATCCGAATTCATTTTGAACAAAATCAAAGACAACATTATTGTATTTTTAGAAAAGTTAATCGTGCCGACTACAGTAATGATGAAGATTTTTCATATAATCTTTTAAAGCAACAGTTTGTGATTAAAGACCTTGCTCGTTTTAGTATAAAAGTTGTATTAATTGACTCGTGGAATGATCTCACCCGTATATTAGAAGAAATTACAAAAAAATTTCGGTGTAAAAATGTATTCTTATCAGGTAGTGCCCATGACTTTAGTCCATGGGATCAAACCGCAACGGAATTTTTTCTATCAAAACTAGGTGAAGTTCTAATCCAAGAAGGTTTTAAAATTACATCAGGTTTAGGCTTGGGTATTGGTAATGCATTTATTAGTGGTGCAATTAAAGAAATCTATAATAGAAAATATACAAAAATTGATGACTATTTAACAATGAAGGTATTTCCTCAATTCGTAGCTGATCCTACAGAAAGAAAAAACATTTGGACAGTATGGAGAAAAGATTTATTGAGTCAGACAGGAATTGCTCTTTTCTTTATGGGAAATAAAATTATCACAGATCCTGAATCAGGTAAACAAACTATTGTTTTGGCAGATGGCATGGATGAAGAATTTCAAATAGCACATGAATTAGGTTTAAAGCTAATACCAATTGGTGCGAGTGGATATAAGGCAAAAGAATTATTTAATCAAATAACTTCTGACTTCGATCAATATTACCCAAATTCCACACCAAAATTTCGAGAAGCTTTTGAAAAACTAAATGAAGAAGTAGATGAACCAAATAAGTTGTTATCAAAAATTCATGATGTAATTAAGTTAATTTAAATTGGAGAAAGTTTATGACTAGAAAAGTATTTTTTAGTTTTCATTATCAACCTGATAATTGGAGAGTATCTCAAGTACGGAATATTGGCGTAATTGAGGGCAATCAACCAGCCAAGGATAATGATTGGGAAACAGTCGTGGGTGGTGGTGATACGCAAATTAAAAAATGGATATCTGATCAAATGGTGGGGAGAACTTGCACAGTTATTCTTGCTGGTAAGGATACAGCTAATAGAAAATGGATTAATCATGAGATCGTTGAATCTTGGGATAAAGGAAAGGGTGTTGTAGTAATTTACATTCATAACCTAAAAAATTCACAAGGTGAACAATCAGATAAAGGACGAAATCCTTTAGAGTACATAAAACATGGACCTACTGGAAAAAAACTATCTGAAATTGCTAAAGCTTATGACCCACCATACTCAACTAGTAAATTTGTTTATGAGTATATTGAAGATAATATTGATAGTTGGATTGAAGAAGCTATTAAAATAAGGAAAGAAAATTAAGAACTTGAACAAAAAGCTTACAGGTTCGTTAGTAATTGAACTCCATTTTTAGAAATAGAAATGGAGTTTCCTTCATATTGAAACTCAATATTAATAAACTGATGTCCTAAATCAGTAAAATTTAGACAACATATTTTTTTTCCTACGGATTTAGCATGCTCAATTTCCATCTTAATCCATTCAGAAGTTATTTCACCATCGGCGATTACATTATGAGTAAGTACTAAAATTAATGCCTTAGATTGTTCAATTCTCTTCTTTAGAACTTCTTTTGTATAATCACTTATTAAATTTCTTTTTAGAAAATCTTGATCTGATGTCCAATCATAATAACATGATAAATTTAGAAAATTTATAGTATTCTTCATATTTTTAACTAAATCTTTATCCAAATAACTATGGGAAATAAAAATATCGTACTTTTTCTTTGACTCTATTGAATTTGAATTAAGAAATTTTACAAGCTCTTCTGGACTATAATTTGGTAAAGTACTATCGATATGATATGTTTTTTTCTTTCCTTTAAAATTTTTTCTCAATTTCACATACTTACCTAGGCTTTGTAGATGTTGAAAAGCCATATTCCTAATTTGATTATTACGTTCGGAGTCATTAAGTTTATAAAAAAAAGTTATTGTTTTACTATTACTGAACTTTTTAAGCTCATTAAATATTAGTATTTTTTCTATATGATTTGATTTATTATAGATTTTTATAAAAATATCTATATATATCGGCTCAACATCCTGAATATACTCAGTATTATTTATGGTAACCAAATCTTTATTTAAAAATTTATTTAATTTCTTTTCTAGCTGAGTTAGAGCTTTAATTTTCAACTCTTCATTATATTCTAATTTATGTTTACTCCTATATCCATTTGAGAGCATATGCTTAACTTTTTGTGAGCTAAAGAAAAAATCCCTAGAATTTAATGGATCATATCTTATCTTTTTACCAACAGATTTTAAAAATATATCTTTAGATTTATAATATTGATACCTTTGGTCTAATTCTTTTATAGTGTTATGAAAATATTTAACATAAAAAGAAAACAAAATATTTCTATCGTAAACTTCAGGCAATATCTGCTTAATCAAATGTAATTGATTTGTAATTTGTTTATATATCTTTATATTTTCAGACATATACTTTCTTTTAGTAGTACCAGCCATAACCACTTCCTCATTTTACCGATGTGTAATGACCTTATAAAGACTATCTAAAGGATGAGTATTTTGATTTATAAAAGGATTATTAGAAATTTCAAGCCAACTTTTCAGTTTTTGATTACTTAAAGTAGCATCTGTCATTGGAATTGAATAAGCAAAATCTACAGCACTATCAAAAGCAGCTGATTCTTCTAGCTTTATATTTCTAGTTTCAAGTGCTATTTGTCTTGGTTTAGTTCTACGAACTAATTTTGCAAATTGAAGTTCTGAGTAAATCCAAGGCGATGAAAGATATTTTTTATCTTCGAACGTATTAGTTATTGGAATTGACTTATCTGTACCTAAAAAAACAAAAGCTTCACAGTTATCAATTATTTTGTGCAAAGCTGAGTTAAGGATCATAAAAACATTTGAAGTTGTATGATTTCGTATATGATAATCAAATGTTTCACCATTAAGACAATACTTCTCATCAATTTTCCTTAGGAGTTTGAATGCATCCCCCCAAACACAGGAGTCGATAAATACACTTAAATTTAGTTCTTTTTCTATTAAAATTGCCAATCGTATAACATCATCCTCATCAGCATGTGAGTGTGATAAAAATATATCTGGTTTGATATCTAAAAATAGATTTTCAGAGATTTTATCCACACTTAGCGTGTTTTTTCTATCAAGTAAGTAATCTTGAATTTTGATTAATTTATTTTCATTTCTCTCTTTGTATTCCCTTACTTTTTGACTACTAACTTCTGGGAAAATTGAAAAATCAAAATCTTCAACTTGAACACTTTTATACATAATTCATTACTACTTTATGTTAATTTTTAAGATGGTTATGAAATAATCTTCGGAAGAGACTAGAATATGTATAGTCATTTTCAAATCTTGGATCTAATTCAAATCTAGGATTAAGTTTATTTTTTTCACTTTCATAAACTATTCTTGAAGCTGCACCTGTAGATGCTAAAGGGATTATTTGAGCATTAGGATGAAATTCTAAAAACATTTCTAATTCATCTATTACACCTTCCATTCCACCAATTAATACTATTGCATCAAATTTTTGACTTTGTATCATGGCTTGTCTCATTATTTTAAGGCTTTCTTCACGCTCTTCGGGATTACCATCTATTAGGGTTAAATCTATAAAATCATAGACACTTTCAGGAAAATCTGGCTTAAAAATATTAGATTGATAGATAGAAATAAAATTTACGTCTTTTTTACTATTTTTGGTGGCCATAGCTAATAATGGAGTAATAGCTGTATGTCCTCCACAAACAATACGACCATTAGGTATAACTACTTCTACGAGTGATCGAACCGCTTCTTTAATAGCAAGGACATCAGCCGTCTCGTAGAAGCATTTTTTTCGATTAGATAGAGGAATACTTGCTGATAGGAAAATATTTAACATTTTTATCACTCAGTTTCTAATAATGAAGGTGCTTTAGTCATATTTACTGCTTTAATGGGGAGATGGTTTAATATTCACTGATATTTCCTCATTCTTATAGTGTCCTCCAATTCCCAATACCTAGAAACAGGAGGATAGACATCAATATAGCTATTCTAATTTACGAGTATTATTTCAGCTTCGAATAAAATTTACTCTTACTATCATACTGATAAGGTACAATTTTATTTAATTTAACCATCCGATTATTGTCATTCATATCTGTTCCCTGATAATGAATCTGGAATGGATAAAATGGTTGTCCATTTTTGTTAACTTTGATTGCTGAAGAATAGCCGTACTCTGGTTGTTCTGAAACTTTTCCTTCTTCGAACATTTGTTCAACAATATAGTCGTCTTCATTTAACAGAAGAAGTGACCACACGCTTTCCCCATAACCATTGCCGTAATAACCATCAATGGTATAGCTTCCTAGTGTATTGTTTCCAAAAGCTTGTAAGTTCTTTTTAAATTCTTGAGCATTCCATGAGGTTCGACCATATCCCTCTATACTTTCAATTCCCCCTTGGGCTGTTTTTGAAATCATTTGGAATTGTCCATTGTCCAATTTTTTAAAGAGATATAATTCCAAAGTGCCTCGTGTAGCATGTGAAGTTTCTATCCTCCCTTCGATTGCTAAAGTCACTTCCACAGGGACTAAATAACGGGCTTCCCCCTGCATATTCTGGTAAGTAATAATAGGCGCGATACTGATTACAGCATCAGTGAGATCATCCAAGTCGCTAGGCTTATTAACATAGTAGTATTTGCCACTTCCCCAGTAATCATCTTTTCCTCTTTCTCTGGATGATGTCACTTTATAAAAACTTCGAGCAACGGTATCTGTACTTAGGTTAGGGAGTACCACCTGTTTAAAGTTCTTAGGTTCAAGCCTGGATGTATCATAATATTTAATGGCTGTTGTGGCTGTTTGTACTGATGGCGTTTGAACAGCATTGAGCTGCTGTGCTTTAGCCTGCAATGTATTGTATAACTTGACCGCTTCAGGTTGTCCCTGCCGTGCAGCACTTTGTAACAAGGTAACGCCCTTTTTTGCATCCTGTGGTACACCATCCCCATTAAGATACATGACTGCTAATGCGTACTGTGAAGGAGCAAAACCATTCACTGCTGCCTTGGAAAACCATTCAGCCGCTTTTTTATGATCTACAGGTACACCTTTCTTTCCTAAGTAGTAAAGCATTCCCATATTATGGTGACTTTGATTATTATCTCCTTTGGTCACGACTTGTGACAGTACATAGTTCAGTCCTGCCGACAGGTTCACTTTCTTGGTTTCAGCAGATACTGTTGAACTGGTCATTACCATACTGTTAGCGACAGCAAGATGGAGTATTAATTTTTTCATCTGATTCTTATCCTTATTAATCATTCACATTAAACCAGTAGGAATATTCTTTAGGCTGACCATTCACCAAGACATTGCTGAGTTTGACATCGTAGATCACGTTCAGTTTCAAATCGTCGAAGTTAAATTGGATATGGTTGGGAACACCGATATTTTCATAGCGTATATTGCTGATCTTCTGTTTAGCTCCACTACTTCGTTCAGTGACTACAACAGTGGCTTTGGCGTAATCCACATTTCGATTGGCAAAGAAATTCTTTTGATCGGTTAAAACTGAAATCGAGAGAATTGAACCCGCCATATAATATTTGGCTGGATAGTTGTGGTAGGGATAGGCAATCACACCGAGTGGTGCAGTGGTTGGATTGTCGAAGGGATAAACCACTTTGTAGGACGTACCGACCACATAAGGGAATCGGGTATCTTTAAATGATGGCGCATTAACTGAACCATACGCCGATTTTTGTAAGAAAGGATTCAGCATCCAGAGTCGATGTCCCACATCTCCAGCAAAAAGGTTTAATTTATCATGCACCATATTGGTAATGCTTTCGGCAGGTGAATAGTCATTCTTATTCTGTCTCACCCCCATCTCAAGGCTACTGGTCCTTGCACCTACCGCACCAATATCTGAATAGCAGTTTGTGTTTGATTCTGGGTAATGGGTCAAGATGTTGTTTGCAGCAAGAATCAGCGCCGTCTGCATCATCTCATCTTCATGGGCATAGTCGTATGTAATACTTGGCAGCCCATGCAAGGCACGAACCGTATTGATTTCATTTAAAAATTCATTTCTAAAATTTGCACTGAGCTTGCCTGCATAACAGTTGTTGATATCGGGTGCCTCGCTCATAGATGAAGCTTTAAATACATCAAAACTGATGGTCAGGCTCTCTGCTGCCAGTGTTTTGGTATCACCCTCCTGGGTGAGTTTAAGGGTACATGCCCCCGCACCAATCCCCTTGAGTTCTCCCAGACTATACGTACAGGTTGATGAAGAAAGGCTGCTAATCGTGACAGGTAGTTTGGCACTGGATTCCGTATCCAGTGAATACACACTCTCCGTCAGGATATATTTGATTTTTAGTGGGGTAATGGTTTGCTTGAGCTTATTCACGCACACATTATTTTCTAGATATTGCTCAGCCGCACAACTCACATTGACGGTCATGCTGCTATTCAGTGCTAGAACTTTTGCCGTCCCTGCCTGTGTCAATACCAGATTACACTGACCGACTTTATGCGCTTTAAGTTCACCGCCACTTACACTACAGATGTTGGGTGTGTTACTGCTAAACGTTACTACTAGACCTTGATCTGTTTGCAGCGATAATGGATAGCTTTGACCTTGGATCAGGTTACTCAATGAGAATGCCTGAATATTCTGCGGCGCCTTATTTCTACATGTCCCCTCTTCTAGATATTGAGTTTCAGCACAAGTTACAGGCTTAGGATTGGTACTGCCATTATTAGGATTTTCCGTTCCACCACCATTGGATGAACTGGACTCTCCTCCCGAACCACCGCCACACCCGACCATTGCTGTACTGATTGCCATCATTAGAACTGATGGCATGAACGATTTTGAAATCATCATGATTGACTGCCTTAAATTTTTATATTGTTGTTATTGATAATGATCAGCCGATAATAATTGACGGATTTCACTGGCCATTTGTGGACTACGCCATGGAAATAGAACTTTTAGGCTGTAATTCGGTTTGAATGGATCTCGTGTGCCAATATTGACTTGGAACTCACGTTTCATCGGTGTGCGATGGACCTGTTGATTGACATGCGTTCCCATCATTGGATTGCTGATCACAGTGGTCGTGGTTCTAAAATTATCTTCGACTAAGTTGTAGTGTCCAACGGAGGTGATGTAATCAAAGGGATATTTCACGAGGCGTTGATCAGGCTGATCAAACAGGATAATGGTTTTATCTTGGCTGTTAATCCAGACACCACGGTTTTGATAATTAAAAGTTTCTCCTTGACGCTTGAGTTGTTCAGTCATCCCGTCAAAGTAGGTATTTCCATATTCATAAAGATAGTAAAGAATCACAAACCAGAACAGGTCAAAGCCAAAGAAGATATAACCGAAAGCACCAAAAGAGAAGATTTTGGCAACGATGAGAAAGATCACGATGGGTAAGATCACACATTTTATAAAGAGCTTGGATTTTTGTGGACGGTGTTCAATGGGTATGATTTTGGGTTTGCTTAATTCAGTCATGGTTGTTTCCCGCATGTTCAATGCAATGCACAATCACCAGCAGATATAAAAAGGTTTATTTTTTATAGGCGTGACTTAGCCATCCACCGTTGGATTGTTCTTGTAAAAAATATTGTTTGAATACAGACGAATAATAAAAA
>NZ_JAKTHZ010000015.1:0-6579 GCF_027854645.1 Acinetobacter sp. AOR41_HL
CTCACCTGAAGTTGCTTGTTCGACAAGAGCTTCCCGTGGTCATTCGTCACATCGCCCTGACTATTTAACGTCAGTCGATCCAGAGCACTGATTACACCACTGTTATTTAAACTGTTCACATCAAGCGTCAGGGTTTTCCCAGACTGGATAGCACCTGAACCATTATTCAGCGATAAGCCACCCGTCTGGATCAGTACATCACCTTGTTCCGTACCGATCTGACCGCCATCATTTTGCAAGCCCTGACTCTTCAATGACATCTGCTGGGTTGAAGCCATCACGCCTTGGGTATTATTAATGCCTTGTACAGCATCAATGTTCAATACACCCTGTGCATTGATCTTGCCCTGCTCACTATTTTTAACCGAACCCGCCTGTATCTCGGTGTTCCCGCCACTGTACAGTTGCCCTGACTGGCTATTATCAAACAGGCCACTGAGCTTAAAGTTCAGATCGGCTCCACTTTGTAATAAACCACCCTGGTTGATAAGGTCCTGTCCAACAAACGTTAAGGCGCTGCCCGAAAGAATCTGGCCCTTGCTGTTATTCAGCCACTGTTGCTGCATATCCAGTTTGGCTTGCGTTGCGATCAGGCCGGACTGGTTATCAATTCCTTGTGCCTTTAATGTCAGGTCCTGACTAGACTGAAGCTTGCCTTGCTGGTTACTTAACACCCCTGTACCGGCATCAATATTCACAGTACCTTCAACACTGCCAATCTGCCCTGCATTGTTCGCCAGACCCTGACTGCTCAGCTGTACCGCCTTGTTCGCAATGATCTGGCCTGAACTGTTATCAATGTCCTGACCTGCCGTCACCTCTATCGAACCCTGGGCATTGATCAAGCCGGACTGGGTCTTTAACTGACCTGCCTGAACCTTGATATCTTTGCCTGACTGTAAAGTGCCTGACTGGTTGCTCAATACTCCTGTACCAGCATTTAGTATTAATTTGCCTTCTACTGAACCAATTTCACCTGCATCATTATTAAGTCCTTGAGAAGAAATGCCAACATCAGCATTTGCAATGATTTTTCCAGAGTTGTTATTGATGAGCCCTAAGCTTGTTAAAGTCAAAGCATTCTGTGCAGAGATTTTCCCAGCCATACTGTTATTGATAGAACTAGCATGAATATTATTGTTCAGACCTGCATAAATTTGACCTGATTGGCTGTTATCGAGTAAACCTGCCACATCAAGCTGTAAATCATGCTCCGCTGCAGAACTTAGCTGACCGCCCTGATTATTTAAGCTACCCGCAGTAATATAAAGTGCGGTTGGACTTTGAATAAATCCTAACTGGTTATTGATTTGATCTGTAATGGCTAATGTAAGCGGTTTTAATGTTCCGCGTTGGATCATTTGCCCTTTTTGGTGGCTCAAGTTATACGCGGTAATATTAATTTGATCTGCTGATGTAATAGCACCATCTAGTATCGCTTGCTCTGTAGCTAACACTAATTGTCCATTACTCAGAATCTTACCTTGGGCTCCCTGCAATTGATTACTATTGATATTCAATTGCTGATTTCCAGAGTGAATAATTTGGCCTGCTTCATTGTTTAGAATAGAAGTATTTAACTGCATTAAAACTGCATTACTACTAATTTCACCTGATTTATTATTTAGACCATTTACAAAGTACAGAGTGAATTCGTTATTTCCAGTATGCTGAATTTTCCCTTGGCTATTATCTAGTTGTTGAGCAGAAAGAATAATATCCTGACTATTTAACTGTCCTTGCTGATTATTGATCAGATTCTGGCTGGTCAGTTTGAGTTGATCTTGAGCAACAACTGTCGCTGCCTGAGTTGAAATATCAGTACCCGCGTTCAGTGCAATCGTCTTCGATTGTAATTGTCCCTGCGCTGCATTAATCGTTCTAGTTGCATCCACCTGTATATTGCCACCTGCGAATGTTTGACCATGTAAATCCGCTCGATCCACATTGATCGTAAGCATACCTGTATCAGCTAATTTACCTTCACGATCTAGGCCAGCGGCAATTAAACCATTCTGTGCATGTTCTAATGCTGAGCTTGTGATTTTTACATTCTCCCCAGCCGCAAAAGAACCAGAATTTTGAATATCTTTTCCTGTAACCGTTAAATTCTTATCTGCATAAATACCACCAGTATTTTTAAGCTGATCATGTTGCAACTGAACAGTTGTTGCTTGTAATTGCCCTTGATCATTGTCAAATTGCTGAGCAGTACTGTTTAAATTTTGCTTGGCAATAATAGCTCCTTGGCTATTATTGACAGTGCCATGTTGTTGTTTAATTTGATTGCCTATGATGTGCCCAGATGTATTATTCAGCGCTTGGCTATTTAAATTTAAATCAGTTTTTGCCTGTATAAACCCCTCTGTATTATCAATCGCTTGGTTGGCTTTGATATTTACAGATTGGTTTTCTGAATAAATCACACCAAACTGATTGCTTAAATCGCCTGCACTTACCTGAACATTGTCACTACTAGCAATGTAGCCCTTACTGTTATTTAATTCACTGCCTATAGCTAAATCAAGCTGCCCAATTGACTGGATCTTACCACTTTGGTTATTAGCATTCTGACTTTGAATTTTTAGTGTGCTACTCGATGCGAACTGACCTTGTTGGTTGGTAAAATCTAGCGTTTGAATATCGGCCTGTTTAACATTCAATTGGCCTAGATCATTATTGAAGTTGCTGCCTTTAATGGTGACAGTACCTAAATTCAGTTGCCCACCTTGGTTATCCAAACCATTTTGACTCTCTAAATCGACACCGCCATTGGCAATGATCGTTCCCTGATCATTACCCAATACACCCGAAACATGAATGAAGCCAATATCATAAGTTTTTGGAGTGGTATCTATTGGAGAAACAACCCCCAGACTTCCTCCATCCTGTGCCGAATCAACAGGAACCGTTGGAACTATTACCGTACTACCTGTATTACCAGAGCTATTTCCAGCTGTACCACCACTCGTATTACTCTTGGCAACTCCAATTTTACCACCTAGGTTGGTCATTGAACCGGACTTTAAATCAAGTCCTTGCAAACCTGTTTGTTCAATAGAACCAATATTTTTTAGTGTAGTAGAGGTAATGGCTATTCGAGCAGCATTTAAGGTGCCGCTATTGCTCATCTTACTTTCGTTTTGAAGATGTAACTCATCAGCACTACTGATTAAACCAGAGTTATCTAGATTTTGACTCTCAATAGAAGTTTGTGAAGTTGCACTACTTACATTACCGGTATTTTGAATATTTTGAGCTTTCAGCTGTACCTGATCTTTATTCGCGATCAAGTTACCATTATTGACCAAATCACCATTTGCATTTAGCGTCAGAGTCCCTTGAGTACTATTTATCGTACCTGCGTTACGTACACCTAGCCCTTGCTCTGTTCCCACCAAAAAGATTTTTCCAGCATACATCCCACCGAGTTGGCCTACATCTAAAGCAAAGTTTGGCGGAGGCGTTGTTGTGGGACCTGTTGTTGCCGTGATTTGAGGAGCTACTTGGTCTTTGACTTGAATATCATTTTGTCCAAGTACCGTATTGAGTTCATTTGCATATAGGCCAGCGTTGACTTTTAAAGCACGCGCATAAATATCTGTATAAGGGGTTAAACTTCCGTTTAAGCCTTTACCATCAATCGTGACTTGCCCCTCGCGGACACGGAATGATTCAAGATAACCTTGATTCATCACCGCTTGACCCGTAGTTAAAGTAAAGCGATCTGCATTAATCACACCACAGCCATCACAGATCAAACCAGATGGATTCGCAATAACAACTTGTGCTTGTTTTCCGGCAACTTCAATATAGCCTTTGAGTTGACTTGGATTATTACTATTCACTTCATTCAAAATAACTTTGGCTTCGCCTTTTGCAAGCCATGGGTTACCTTGCACCCAGCCTCCTAATTGAGTTTGGGTGTTATTTCGTGAGTTATTTAAAATGGCACCTTCTTGCCCAACATCAAACTGAGTATAAGTATTACGTGAAACACCACCAGCGCTTGGTGTCTGAATGTTGACCTGAGTCGTCCCATTTGCACTAGTTAAAATTGTTGGCTGCTGCGATGTTGGCGCGCCTTTATCTGCACTAATCTGGGTTTCAGCCACACTGCTCATTGGCAAAATAATCACCAATGCTCCCAAACAGCCAATCACAGCAAAGTTGAGTGGATTTAACTTCTTATAATGAATAGGTAGAACCGAGACTGTCGTCGAATCTGTTCCAGATACCCCCTGACTTTGCCCTGCTTGCTTGGTTTTGCTTTTTACAATCTCGGCAACAGCAATAAACATCCCACGAGCATGGCTAAAAATAATACGATAACGATTCTTATTCACTTTAAAGTCTCACTAAATTTTTTATGTAATCAAATAAATATGTAATTGGGAGAGGATGTATTAATAAGTCCAGTTCACACTAAATCCAGTCGTGTAATCATCTGTTTCGAAGTGATCTGGTTTTTTCAACGGCGCTCCGACAAAGGCGTCATAATTCAAACGCAAGGGAGCAATTTGACCACGCAACCCAATAACTGCACCTAATAAACTCGTGCCTGGTAAAGGATTCGGATAATATGCAGTTTTTCCACCAACCTCTCCGTAATCGATACCTGCGTACCAAGAGTGGGGTTTATTCATGATTGAGCCACTCAGTTCATTGCGAACTAGAAATCCATTATCGGCCAATAAAGTTTGCTCACCATCAAAACCTCTTACGGTATAACGGTTTCCAATTGAAAATCTGTCTTGAGGAGTTAAAGGTTGATTGCTGTGTTGAGTACGCCATTCAGCTAGATATTGCAGATTTTGCTGACCTACTTTAAAAGGAACTTGTAAACTGGCATTGGCTTGTAAAATCCCCACACGCGTATAAGCTTCACCAAAGTCTTCTTCTGGTGCTCTCATCGCATTCAACCAACCTGTACCACGTTTATAAGTCAGATTGCCGCTTAAAGTAGCATTAGAAAAATATTCGATATGATCAAGAGTTGTTTTCCAACCCGCAGTTTTACGGCGTTGTACTTCAACTTCTACATCATTAATATAGTTTTGTGATTCACGATACCACCCCCCAAAACCTAAAGTTGTTTTCCGGTGTGCATCTCGATAAATTACTCGTGATAAGTCTGCATTAATGAGTTCGCTTTTACCACTGTATTGGTAAGTTTCACTACTTCCAGCGACTGTTTGCAAGTAATTAGAGCGACTATAACTGGTTGAAAATAGCCAATAATCAAATGGAATAGTATAACTTGCATAAAAGCCATCAGTACCATGTTTACCAGAGTTTCCACCGCCTAAATCATGGTTATAGCTGACATAAAACAGATCATTTAAAGTCAGCACATGATCAAGTGATAAAGTCGCTGTACCTTGATATTTTCCTGTCGCCTCACTCCCTGAATCATCAACCCCTATATGTAAGCGATAAGGTTTAACCTGTTGCCAAGCCAAAACCACATCACTATAGCCTGGTTCTTTTTTTTGTTCTGCTGGCTGGATTTTAAAGTCAGCTTCAACCGTTGGCACTCGTTTAAAGTTTTCTAAACCTTGTTCCATATCACGAATATTTAACAGCTCACCAGACTTCATTGGTAAAGCATTCCATAAATGTGCACGTTTAGAAGTACTCTCAGCAAACTTAATCTGATCCACTCGTCCTGGAATAACACGAACACGCACCGTACCAGATGCAATATTTTGTTGAGGAAGCAAAACTCGTGTGGTTACATAACCGTTTGCTATAATTTTATTTTGTACAAGATCAAGGGCTTGGTTTAGTCCATTTACCCCTAAACATCTTCCAATAATATTGTTCTTGCCAGTCGTAATAACATTAAAATCTGATATAAATTGATGGGCTTCTACACCTTCTAAAAGTATTTTCTTAATTTCAAAACAAGGGGTTTCACTGTTAGAACGTAAATATTGTAATTGCTGAGCTGAAATCTTATTTTGTTCTTGCCCTAGATTGACGTTTACATTCGGCTGAATTTGTTTTTCTAATGCAGTGTCACGCTGTTGTTGTCGAATGGTTTGGTCAGCCTGAATTCTCTGGCCAATCGGATCACCTGAGTCCGCAGCATAACTTAAGCCCCCCATTAGCGATAAGCAGATGAATAAGACGCTTTTATTAAATTTTTTATAGTTCAACATATAAATCAAATCAAAATTTACTTTAATTAATCATATTTTAACAAAACATTAACAAAGTAAAAATACTTTATACAGATTAGTCTGTATGAAATTAAATTTTATTTAATATAAGTAATAATTTTTAAGAAAATTTAATTAGAAAAATATACGAGACAAAAAAAGCTCCCTCAACAGGAGCTTTTTGAATCTTGGCAGAGGATCAAGGATTCGAACCTTGACGAACGGTTTTGGAGACCGTCATGCTACCATTACACCAATCCTCTATATGTGCAATTAAACCCTTTGGATTTAATCATAAAAAAAGCAAGATCATCGTCTTGCTTTTTTCAATGGTGGGGGCGAAGAGACTCGAACTCTTACACCTTGCGGCGCTGGAACCTAAATCCAGTGCGTCTACCAATTTCGCCACGCCCCC
>NZ_JAKTHZ010000016.1:0-3795 GCF_027854645.1 Acinetobacter sp. AOR41_HL
CTCTGTACACGACAAATTTCATAGAGCCCTTGTCCTATCAGGCTTTTTCTTTCTTAAAATTGCGAGCACTTTCTTAAATTCTTCTTTTTTTCCAAAACCAATCAAACGTAGAATAGCCATTTGAACATAGTCCAAACCGTAGCGAAATAAACTTACTGAAAGTCGTCCATGCTTCTTTATTTTTATCGCTTTTTTTCGATCATGTTGCCATTCACCTGTTAAATAGCACCAACAGAAACCGATCGCTAGCACTGCTATCAATTTCTTGACTCGTCTAGGGTCTGTTAAACGAGTATTTTCAAGATTGAATCCACGTCCTTTGAGACAACTAAATAAGGTTTCGATTTCCCAGCGTAATGCATAATCACCAATAGCAGAAGCATTAAACATAGGAGAAACAACAAGTAAAAGTTCTCCATCTTCTAATCGTAACGCACTAATATACAGTTTCACTCGACCAACCCAAATACGTCGTTTACGACATTCAGTTTGACCAACTTGAAGATGACGAAATAAATCACTAATTTTATGACTCTTGGCTAAGTGATTGGTCACAATAAAGTTTTTTTAACACGTATACAGAAGTTAATGTCATTTTCAATTAACCATATAAACCATTTCTCACCGATAAATTCTCTGTCTGCAAACACATTCACAATACGATCTTTACCAAAAATGGAGATAAAGCGTTGAATCAAAGCAATACGCTCTTTTGTATCTGAATTTCCACGTTTATTGAGCAATGTCCAAACAATAGGTATCGCTATTCCACGATAGACGATGGCTAACATCAAGATATTGATATCTCGTTTTCCCCATTTCCAATTGGTTCTATCCAAAGTTAATTGGACTTTATCGAATGAAAATATATTGAAAATTAACTGAGAAATTTGACGATAATCGAAATACTGATCTGCAAAGAAGCGTTGTATACGTCGATAAAATGATTGTGGTAAGCACTTGATGGGTAAGGCTTTAGATGCAGAAGAAAGATTACATGTCTGTTTTACAATTAATGCAAGCATAATCAGTGTAAAACATTTTACACGTGACTTGTTCCACTTTAGATATTTGTTTAAGATGAGATGTAACTCATTGAAATGTGTCATCATATTCATCGTCAGAAAACAAGTATTATGCCATTATTTCAATGAGTTGTCTTTTTTTGTCGTGTACAAAGAAAATTAGAGTAAATTTTTAGTCTATTTAACATAATGGACGTATACAAAACTATAGAAGGACTAAGATATTTCGTAATATTTTATCTAATATCTTGTCAGGCTTTTTTATTGCGTTGGAATCATCTATAACGTTAAGACTACCTTAAATATTAAAATGTATGATCCATATAGATTATCCAGTAATTATCCTATTTACAGCCTTGATGTATTGGCCAGTAACATTAATTGTTTTAGCTACTTTAATTGCTATTAGTTATTCCTATCGAGAACACTCAATTGCTAAATATTTGATGTTTTTTTTTATAGCTGTTTTGATCATTCTTTCAGGTGCAGCATTATACATAGCGCTCCTTCTTTGATTGAAATTAAGCCAAATTTATTGGCGAAAGATGACAACTGTGATCAAAAAAGCCGACATGTTTCTAAGTCGGCTTTTGGTTGTTTTTTAGGGTGGTCGAAATCCTTTAACTACATGAAAAAACAGTGGTTTTATAAAACGTATTTCCGATGATGCCCATTATGTTAATTTTAGTAAAAGTTAAGGATTTTTAAGAGTTTAATAAATGAATAGTGTTCATGAAATTATAGAAAAAATTCATAATGAATGGGAGATTGAGCCTAAGAAAGCTATTCATAGAGGTATGGAATGTCCCTTTCCTTTACATTGTTCATTGAATCTAAAAAGCAAAATTTACCCACAAATACCCCAAGTACTTTTACCAAAAGCATTAAAGGATTTTTATACAGTCTCTAATGGTGCAGATCTATTTAAAGATCAAGAATACGGACAATGGGGCTTAAAATTATATTCTATTGAGGAGGTAACTTTTGCTTCAAAAATTTATAAAAGTAATCGAAAGAATGATGCTCTTCAAAGTGACTTAATTATTGGAGAATTTTATGGAGATTCAGACTTATTGTTAGTTCGATGTGATCCTAATAGTGATGATTACGGCTCTATTTTGGTTGTCTTACCTGTAGATCAACGACAAGATTGGTATATTATTGCCAATACTTTTGAAGAGTTCATTAACAAATTTTATGAATCTCAGGGTGATAAATTCTGGGAACATTAAAGTATATGTCGGATATTAGCCCCATTTAACATAATGGGCGTTATCCGAAATGAACATGTAAGCCCAAAATAGAAATGTCCGGTTTCTCCAAAGTAAAAATGTCCGCTTTTAGAATATGCACTTTTGCAATTTCCTTAGCGGACGGTTTGATATGTTGGTGTCTATGTCGGATAAAGAACTTAAACGATTGTCGGTCTTGCAGGAAATCTGTGATCAACGCATAACCCAGTCCCAAGCTGCTCAGCTACTTCATATTTCAGAGCGTCAGATCAGGCGTTTATTGCAAAAATACAAAGCTCAAGGCCCAGCTGCATTAGCCCATGCCGGTCGTGGTCAAATCAGCAATTCCAGGCTTCCTGAAGAGCTCAGACTCAAGTGCCTCAATATTGTTTCTGATCAACTGCATGGTTTCGGACCCACTTTAGCGCATGAAAAGCTCACCACCGTTCATGGCTTTGATATTTCAGTGGAAACACTGCGTTCCTGGATGATTGCAGCCGATTTATGGACTCCTCGTGCCAAGCGTCTGAAACGCCCGTATCAGCCTCGTTATAACCGGGACTGTTATGGTGAACTGATCCAAATCGATGGCTCACACCATGACTGGTTTGAAGGTCGAGCCCCTAAATGCTGTCTGCTGGTATTTATCGATGATGCCACAGGCAAATTACAGCATTTACGCTTCTGTAAGTCAGAATCAACCTTTGACTATATGATTTCAACACGTTTGTATGTTGAGCAGCATGGTAAGCCTTTAGCCTTCTACAGCGATAAACATTCAGTCTTCAGGGTGAATCAAAGCAGTAAGAAAGACACCAAGATTACCCAGTTTGGGCGCGTACTCAGCACCCTGAATATCGATATTATCTTCGCTAATTCACCACAGGCCAAAGGCCGTGTAGAACGAGCCAATAGAACGCTTCAGGACCGTCTGATCAAAGAAATGCGTCTGGAAGGCATCAGTTCGATTGCCGAAGCCAATGCCTGGCTACCCTGCTTCATTGAGCAGTTCAATCAGAAGTTTGCCAAGATGGCCTTTAATCCCAAGGATCTACACCGGACTGTCACTGAAACAGCCGAAGAATTAGATGATATTTTTACCTGGCGTGAACCCCGCAGAGTCACGAATAGCCTGACGATCACTTATGATAAGTGCGTATATCTCTTGGAAAACACGGAAGAAAACCAAAGATTGATTGGCAAGTATCTTGAGTTTCTGGAATACCCGAATAGTACAGTCGCGATTGAATATCAGGGAAGAAAAATCAATTACAGCATCTTCGATAAATTAAGTCAGCTCAACCAGCGAGAGATTGTTGAAAATAAACGTTTGGGTTCTGTATTAGCCCATATTCAACAGCAGCATGAAGAACTAGAACAACAAAATAAACGCAATCGTTCTCAAAAGATGCCAAGCAGACGTGCACAGAAAACAGTAATCAAAGAACGAAATCTGAATCCTGTGCTTGACTTGGAAATGTCGGTATAGGACATTTCTATTTGGTTTTAAGGTAGGACATTTCTACTTAGGAATAACA